>JAYVJD010000105.1:0-4839 GCA_043769625.1 Pseudomonadota bacterium
CACGCCAGCCGGTAACACGTCGGTGACGATGACGTTGGCTGCCGCGCTCGGGCCGTTGTTGACGACGTTAATGGTGTAGGTGACGGTGCCGTTGGCGGCAATCGTTGCCGGGCCGGTCTTGGTGGTGACGACATCCGCTACCGGGGTAACAGTAAGCGTTGCATTTGCCGCAGCAGGGCTGGTGCCATTATTAGTTTGAAGCGTGCCGGCAGGTATTGAGTTAGCCGCTGGACCGCTAGTTGTCGAGGTGACATCTACCGTGATCGTACATGTTCCGTTCGCGGGGATAGTTCCGCCCGTATTATAAACAACCGTACCTGATCCAGCGGCGGCGGTCTTAGTTCCCGTACAAGTTCCGCCCAAATTCGGCACGGCAGCGACGGTAACGCCGCCTGGTAGCGTATCAGTCAAATTAGCCGACAATGTTGCGATGCCGGCGTTGGGATTCGTCAACGTAATAGTCAACGTGCTAACACCGCCGGCAGGAATCGTAGCGAGATTAAATGCTTTGGTTACGGAAGGTCTGACGCTATTGGAATCGGGGGCACTATTGTTCGCGAGGGTCGGATCAACTGTACCAGCCGGCGCGGCAACCGTTGCGGTGTTCAGCAAAGGCCCGGTGGCACCCGCGCCAATGTTGGCCGTAATGGTAAAGGTAACGCTTCCTCCGCTGGGCAGCGTAGGAATCACGATGCCGGTGCTCTGCATCAGCGCTACCGTCGTGTTTGCAACAGTGGGACACACTGCAGCCCCGGTTGGCGTGCCGCAGGTAACGCCGGTCGCGGAAATGTTGGTGACTGCAGGGTCGGTGAATAGAGCATTGTTTGCGGCCGATGGGCCTGCGTTAGATATGACTACCGTGTAGGTTGTTGTGCCGCCTGCAGTTACCGATGTCACGCCGTCCGTTTTGGTGATGCCAAGATTAGCGGAAGGCTGAACAACTAAATTGGCAGGGGCAGCCAGGTCGTTATATCCATCCACTGTGCTGAGTGCTTTGGCAGGAATTGTATTTGCATAACCTACAGGTGTGTTGACGGTGTTGCTGGTTACATTTACGGTCACAGTACAGCTACCGTTTGCGGGTATGGTTCCGCCAGTTAATGCTACTGAATTGCCATTATTGGCAGCGGTAACGACTCCGCCGCAGGTCGTTGCGCCGGCAGCCGTCGCCGTGTTAACCAAATTGGCCGGATAAGTGTCGGTAAAGGTTGCGCCGCGCTGGGGGAATGCTCCTGTGTTGGTTAACGTGATAGTCAAAACTGATGGGGCGCCAACCGCAACGGGATTAGGAGAAAATGCTTTAGTAATAGTAGGCGAAGCTAATGTTGTGCTGGCAAGGTCACCATATTGTGTGGGCTGTGCTGCACCTACGGCGGCGGCGGCACCGGAGGTGGTGTTCACGACTCTTATCGTAGATGGATTGCCGTCAGCCACCAACAATCTGCCCGCGCTATCAAAAGCAACACCGCTGACAGCTGTAACACCCGTCAGCGCCAAGGTCGTAAGCGGCAGAGCACCGCCTGCAGGATTTATCTGATTTAGCGTTGTGCCCGTCACCAAAAATAAGTTACCGGCAGGATCAAAGGCCATGTCGCCTCCGCCCGCCGGCGGTGTTGTGAGTGGCACTCCAACCGCTGTTGCGGCGCCTGTCGTCGTGTTAATGGTATAGAGTTGGCCGTTATCTCCCATTGCATACAAAACACCGGTCGGGCTGAATGCTAGACGAGGAAGATAGACGTTTACTCCAACAGTGCCAGTGGAAGGAGTTGGCGCAGTAGCTGGGGTTGCCGGATCCCACACATATAAAGGTGCAGTAGTTTGGGCAACTGTATTCGCTGCCAAGTAATAGAGGCGGCCATCAACGGGGTTTTGTGCGAAACTCGCTGAGGCTTGGCCGGCGGGCGTACTGGGATAGCCAGTGAAGACGGTTGTCTGCGCGCCAGTATTGGCGTCAATGCGATAAATATTTCGGGTACCAAAACCAATGCCATATATATAATTTCCGGCTTCCGCAATGGGCGATAAGGCGGAAAAAAATATGGCCGTTAGAACAATGAATTTTCTGGAAGAAAGAACAAAACATGCGACAAGACTGGTCCATAAATGCTTAATGACACTGCGCGGAAGAGCCGCCAGCGTTCGTACAAAGCCGAACCCCTTTACCGATCGATCGTGCATATTCCGTTCTACTCAGATTATTTTTTGACGCAAATACCGTATACCAACAAGAACCATGCAGCACAATCGAAAATTATTTCAATAAATTACGCTTAGCACCAACATATATGTAGGCAAAAAAGGCTTACAAAACAAACGCTAGGATGCTGCAAACGAAGAAAATCAACAATACAGCATGAACCCTATGCGCTTGTAGGAACCGCTCCTTGTGAAAGTAGGAACAATCCTACAATCAACATGGGTGGCCTTTAACTATTTGATTTAATTGAATTTATTATAAAACGCCATGCTGGCTTGTGCGACTTGCAAAGCCAAACAAAACATTTACGGCCCCAGAGAGCTCTGAGACGGCTGGATTATGTGTATTGCAACAACAACTTAATAATATATATAAAACACCCGCATTGTAAAACTATTTTTTTGGGCCCAGTTTGGCTAGCGTGGCCTTGCTGCGAGTAGTGCAGATCACTATTCACCCGAATAATTGTGAAGCTGGGCAAATATAATTTCCGCAGAGTATTTAATTCCCGCTGTCAATCTCAGCAAAAATTTCGCGTGCGACATGAAACGCAGAATTGGCAGCGGGCACGCCGCAATAAATGGCCGACTGCATCATCACTTCTTTAATTTCGTCACGCGTGACGCCGTTATTTAGCGCGCCGCGCAGGTGCAGGCGCAATTCGTCGGTTTGCTTGAGTGCGATGAGCATGGCGAGGGTAATCAAACTTCTGTTATGCAACGGCAAACCGGGCCGCGTCCAGATTTCGCCCCACGCATGACGCGTGATCATGTCTTGAAATTCTTCGTTGAAAGGGTTTACATTTTTGATGGTTCGGTCAACATAGGCATCGCCCAACACTTTGCGGCGCATCGTCGTACCATTTTGATTACGTTGTTTTTCGTCCATATTATTTCGTCTATTGCTTCCGTGCAGTTAAAACGCTGTCTATAAATTGCTCACTCACGCCAAGATAATTTTGGGCGTCGAACAATTTTTTAATGTTAATTGCATTGATGTACGCGGTAAATTGCGCATCCTGACTCAGTACTTCGCGCAAATGACGTTTGTCGGATATTGCGCGCTGGCATGCTTGCTCGACAACGTGATGCGCTTTGTCGCGGCCAATGTGTTGCGCTAATGCCATGCTGGCGGCTTCAGCCAAGACCAAACCTTGGGTGAGGTCGAGATTGGCGCGCATGCGAACGACATCGATTTCCACGCCTTCCAATATATGCGTAGCATTTTCTAACGCGCTCGAAGTGACCTGACAAATTTGCACCAAGGTTTCCCATTCAGCGTGCCAACCGCCGAGTCCGCGCTCGTGCTCTTGCGTCATCGCCGATTGCATAGTCGAAACCAAACCGGGCATTCTTGTAGCGGCTGAAAGCACGACCGCACAACGCACCGGATTGCGTTTGTGCGGCATGGTGGAAGACCCACCTCTGCCCTCCTCCGCGCGTTCGAATGCTTCGCCGATTTCGGTTTGCATCATTAAAGAAATATCGCGCGCGATTTTTCCCAACGTGCCGACCAAGATGCCCGATGTCGATGCGAATTCGGCAAAATTATCGCGTTGTGTATGCCAAGGCATGTCAGGCAGATTGAGATTGAGTTGATGCGCCAATGCTTGCGCGACTTCGACCCCGCGTTGGCCGAGCGATGCCAAGCTTCCCGCTGCGCCACCAAATTGAATCACTAAAAGTCTGTGACGGCACTCAGATACACGCAGGCGATGACGCTCGATCGCCGATAACCAGCCGGCCGCTTTAAGACCAAAAGTAATTGGCGTGGCGTGTTGCAGCCAAGTACGGCCAGACATAATGGTGTGCCGATGTTTGTCGGCGAGAAGTGCACTGGCAACGGAAAGTTGCCGCAATTTTGCGTCGTAAAAATCCAGCGCGTGTTGCAATTGCAACACCATGCAGGTATCAATCGCGTCCTGGCTGGTTGCGCCCCAATGCACATGACGCGCGGCGGCTTCATTGTCGCGCGCGACGAGCGCAGTCAATGCTTTCACCAAAGGTATTGCGACATTGCCCGCGTTTGCGGCGGCCATTGATAAAGCATTTTCATCGAATAACTCGGCGCGACATTTTGACGCGATTGCTTCAGCATGTTCCATCGAGATCACACCAACGTTCGCTTCTGCGCGCGCGAGCGCCGCTTCGAAATCGAGCATGCCTTGTAAGGTGCCGCGAGCGGAAAAAATATCGCGCATGGTCTGCGTGTTAAAAAGCGAGTCGTATAAAGGCATCAGTTCTGGCGTGCTGAGTTTATTGTAACTTATTGATTAAATTGATGTTTTAGCAGTCAAAAAACACCGTTTCGTCTTGTCCCTGGACGATCATATTCCATTCAAGCAGTGTTGTGTCATCAACATTTTTTTTTGCGACAAGTGTATTGCGCCGTGAAGGCGGAACTGATTGCAAGATCCTATCGTCTTCGTTGCAAGCTTCATCCGGAAAATAAATTCGCGTGACCAAACGTTTTAACAAGCCGCGCATAAAAATCGAAATGTTAATGTGCGGCGCTTGCAACGAGCCATCATCATTCAGCACGCGCCCGGGTTTGATCGTAACAAAACGAAACCCGCCCCACTCGTCTGTCGCGATGCGGCCGAAACCTTTGAAAGCTTTTGTCTGGGTAAAACTTCCTTCAGC
>JAYVJD010000106.1:0-4832 GCA_043769625.1 Pseudomonadota bacterium
GATGAACGCGCCGATTTACATCGGCAGCAAAATGGTCATCATGACGCGTTGGGACCGCGAGCTGGCAGCAAAATTAATCGCCAAAGAAAAAGTCACCACATGGACCAATATCCCGACGATGGTGATCGACATGCTCGGCAGCCCGAACGTCGCCAATTTTGATTTCAGCAGCCTGCGCAGCATAGGCGGCGGCGGCGCGGCCATGCCGGAAGCGGTGGCAAAACGATTATTCGAGTTGACTGGCCTGAAATATTTTGAAGGTTACGGCCTCACCGAAACCGCCGCGCCGACGCACAGTAATCCGACCGATAATCCCAAGCGCCAATGTCTGGGCGTACCGATTATCAACACAGAATCCTATGTGGTGAATCCCGACACGCTGGAAGAAATGCCGCAAGGGGAAGTGGGTGAAATTATTTCCCATGGTCCGCAAGTATTCAAAGGCTATTGGAATAATCCCGATGCGACCAAGAGCAGCTTTGTGCCATTCAAAGGCAAGTCATTTTTCCGCACCGGTGATTTAGGCCGCATTGATGACGAAGGTTATTTTTTCATCGTCGATCGGTTGAAGCGCATGATCAACGCATCAGGTTATAAAGTATGGCCGGCCGAAGTTGAGCTGATGATGTTCGCCCACCCCGCCGTACAAGAAGCCTGCGTCATCGCCGCGCACGATGCACATCGCGGCGAAACGGTCAAAGCCGTCGTGGTATTAAAAGATGCGCACAAAGGTAAAGTCAGCGAGCAGCAAGTGATCGACTGGTGCAAAGAAAATATGGCGGCCTATAAATATCCACGCATCATTGAGTTCGCCGACGTGTTGCCGAAAACCGCGACGGGTAAAGTGCAGTGGCGTTTGTTGCAGGAGAAAGAACAAGCTAAAGCCTAAAGTAGGGTGCGCCGCGCGCACGCGTAACGCGCTTAGATTCATCACCAATGCCTGAAATTACAAATGTCCAAACTCCTTCCCTCTTGACGGGGGAAGGTTGGGATGGGGGTGAGAAAGTTCAGGCATCTCAAATCGAAGCATTCACCACAATTCAAACAAGCTGGGCTTATCAGCCCCAGCCTACGAGACGCCACGTCCCCCCCCTTTCAAGGGGAGGGATAGGGTGGGGATGGATGTAAGAATAATTTAGTTAAGCCTGATAGTTTTCAGGTTAGATTGAGAGTGCCGGGGGTAGCCCGGCGGCTTTCACTTTTTTGCTTCGCCAAAAAAGTCACCAAAAAAGGCGAACCCGCCGCGCTGCTTTTTGTTTTTTAGGTTTTTGTTGTCGCACTATTTATGCTGTCTAGCGGGCGTCGAGCACAACCTCGCTGGAACCTTCAAATCAAATCTTAATCACCTCGTAGCTCAAACATGTGCTCGCCGACGGCTCCCGCCAGGCAGCAGAAATAGCATCGGCGCAAAAGGGTAAGCTATTCTCTCTTCGATTTGCGGTAGGGTGCGCCGTGCGCACGCGTAAGGGGGATAGCTGACTCTTCACTCGTTCAGAATGGCAAAGGCGCTTTTATAACCGTCCCCTTCTTTTCAAGGAGGGTTAGGGTGGGGATGGGTTGAATTACACGCGGAGTAAAATTACCTGGATACGCTTGCGCGCGGCGCACCCTACAACTAAGCAACCATCGCCAGATAGTCCGGCTGAGCTTTCACCCGTGCCAGCCACGCATTGATATAAGGATAGGCAGCAAGGTCAAAACCGCCTTCGTGCGCGACGTGGGTGTAAGCATACAAACCCATATCGGCAATGCTGTAGCGACCGCCGACAAAAAACTTATTCGACGCCAAATGTTTTTCCATCACATCTAATGCAGCATAGCCGCGCTGGATTTTTTGTTGCAGGTCGGCTTGCCGTTCTGGTGGATTGTCTAAATAGACTTTGATGAATCGTGCCGTGGCGATGTAGGGCTCATGGCTGTATTGCTCGAAGAACAGCCATTGCAAAACCTGCGCGCGCTGGAGTTTATCTTCTGGTAAGAACGCGCTGCCATCGGCGAGATACCAAAGTATCGCATTCGATTCGGGCAAATATTGCCCAAGGGAAATTTCGAGTAAAGGGATTTTGCCGTTGGGGTTTTTGCCGAGGAAGTCGTCGGTGCGGCTGCCGCCTTTCATGACATCTATCTTGATGAATTCATAGGGAGCACCCATTTGCTTGAGCAGCAGCGCGACTTTGTAACAGTTGCCGGATTTTAGGTCGCCGTATAGTTTCATTATTTTCGTTCAGGCATTTATTTTGGTTCATCGAGTATATCCCTCCCCCTTGCCCTCGGGTGTAGTGGCCGAGGGTTGAAGGGGAGGGGACGATGTTATCGTCAGGGTACGTTACTTCACCAACATGAGCTGTTAAGGAACCAACACCACTTTGCCCATTACCTTACGATTCATCATATCGTTCAACGCATCCGCCGCGCGTGCCAGCGGATATGTCGCCGAAATATGCGGCTTGAGTTTGCCTTGCATGTACCACATACCGAGTTCGCGCAAACTGGTGGCATTATTTTTCGGTTCGCGTTTGGTGAAGTCGCCCCAGAATACGCCGACGATGGAGCAGCCTTTGAGTAAAGTTAAATTCAAAGGAATTTTCGGAATATCGCCCGCAGCAAAACCGACGACTAACAAGCGGCCTTTCCACGCCATGCTACGCAACGCGGGCTCGGTGTAGGCGCCGCCTACCGCGTCGTAAATCACATCGACGCCTTTGCCGCCGGTAATTTCTTTAATGCGTTCACGTAAATCTTGCGTGGCGTAATTGATGAGTTCATCCGCGCCATGCTGCTTGCATACGGCGAGTTTGTCATCGGTCGAGGCGGCTGCGATGACTTTCGCGCCCATGATTTTGCCCAGCTCCACTGCAGCGAGTCCGACGCCGCCCGCTGCGCCGAGCACAAGCAAGGTTTCGCCCGGTTGAATCTGAGCGCGGTCTTTCAATGCGTGATGCGAAGTGCCGTAGGTCATCACGAATGCCGATGCCGTGGGGAAATCCATGCCATCAGGAATCGGAATCAAGCGCGCCGCGTCGGTGGCGACTTCTTCAGCGAAGCCGCCCCAGCCGGTAAACGCAATCACGCGATCGCCAACTTTAACATTGGTGACGCCTTCGCCGACTTGTTTCACGATGCCCGCTACTTCGCCGCCGGGCGAGAAGGGCAGCTCAGGTTTGAACTGATATTTATTTTGGATGATCAGCGTGTCGGGAAAATTCACGCCGCAGGCTTTGACGTCGATGACGACTTTATCTGTGTCCGCTTTCAATGCGGCGACGTCTTCCAACACTAATGATTCGGGCGGGCCGAATTGTTTGCACAGCATGGCTTTCATATTATTGCCCCCTATAAATAGTTTAATTAAATCAAATACTTACAAAATATCATTTTTCAATAAATTCGCGTATGAATTTATTTACTAGCTGCGGTTTTTCATGGCTGACCCAATGCGAACCGTCAGCAATACGTTTGACTGTGAGCTCGCTCACGTATTGATCGAGACCGTCAAGATTGCTGGTGAGCAAAGCGGTATCTTTCTCGCCCCAGATCACCAGCGTCGGTACGCGCACATGAAATTGCGCCGGATCGAGCTTGAGCGCTTTCGGTCCCGGGTCATTTTCCGTCGGCGGATACATCGGCGTGGCGCGATAGTAATTCAAGCCGCCGGTGAGCGCACCCGGTTGCGACCAGGCTTCGATGTATTTTGCTTTTACTTCATCGGTAAACCACGCATGGCTCACGCCCATTTTTAACATGCCGCACAGACGCGCGTAATTATTTTCCTGCAAAGTCGGCTCGGCTTTATCGGTGCGAAAAAAATTCATGTAACCGCTGGCAGCTTGTTGCGCCGGGTTATGGATCAGCTCGCGCATAAACGTTAGTGGATGCGGTGAATTGATGATGATGAGTTTTTCCACTATCTGCGGATGCATGATGGCAAATTGCCACGCTGCCGCGCCGCCCCAGTCGTGGGCGACCAGAATAAATTTTTCGTAACCGAGATGGGCGGCAAGCTGGCGCAAATCTTCGACGATGTATTGCGCGCGATATTGTTTGACTTCGGCCGGCTTGGAAGAAAGATTAAAGCCGCGCAAATCCGGCGCGGCAGCGAAATAGTCTTGGCCGAATTCGAGCAACTGGTTTTCCCATTCGTACCAAAATTCCGGGAAGCCATGCACGAATAAAATCAGCTTGCGATTTTTCGCTTCGCCCGATGTGACGTAATGCAGACGGACATTGTTTACTTCGGCGTAATGGTGATCGAGCATGGTAATTTCCCGGGCAATCTTAATGATAGGCGGATTCAACTCTGAAGTGCAACTTTTGTAAGTGAATTTAGGTGGCGAGCTGCGATACTATCGGAGCCACTTAAACGACCAAGTAAAAGGAGTACAGATGAAAGCGTATAAGCAGCTGACCAGCGAACAACGATACCAGATTTATGGGTTGAAACAAGCGGGGTTGGATCAAACTCAGATTGCGCAGAAGATGAACGTGCACAAATCAACCATTTCACGCGAATTCAGCCGCAACCAGGGCCAACGTGGCGGGCGGCCGAAACAGGCACAGGGGATGCGGGATGCGCGCAAGCAAGCCTGTCGCAATGGTCGGCAATTCGCTGCAATGGAGTGGGCTGAAGTCGAGCGCCTGGTACGAGGCGACCTCAGTCCGGAACAAGCTGCTTCCCGGCTGGCATTGGAAGGCACCTTGCAGATCAGTCATGAAACGATTTATCGGCGCATCTATGCGGACAAACGCGAAGGCGGCGACCTGCACCGCCATTTGCGCAGCCAGAAGCCGCGGCGCAAGCGCTATGCCAGCGGGCAAGAACGGCGTGGCGTGAT
>JAYVJD010000107.1:0-4815 GCA_043769625.1 Pseudomonadota bacterium
ATCAAAAGCAGAAAAAATGGTGTACGGAATTATTGTCACACTGGTCTGGCTGCTGTTGTCACTATCGTTCAATATTTTTCTGCTTGCGGTATCCTTGGTGGCATTGCTGCCAATTGGTTGGGTTCGACGCGTAGTTTACGGTTTTTTACGTAAAATTACAGGTGTGCTTGGCGATGCCTACGTGCAAATCCGCAGCCCCATCCAAGAAGCGGCGTTTGCGGACGCCACCCTTAAGGCAATGCGTTGGTTACGTCCCCGTTGTAAACGTCTTGCTATCGTCGCCCATTCTCAGGGCGCGGCCATCGCCGTCAACGCATTACGGCAAGCAGATGCCCCACAAGCAGATCGACTGATTACGGTTGGTGCCGGAATCACCAAGCTGGAAGCGCTGCGATTTTTCGAAGAACAAGATGCAACTTATAGAGTGTCGGCCATGCTGGCATCCCCTTTTGTTTTATTGGCATGCATGGCGTGGTTGCGCACCAGGCAGCTAGGGCTCGATGAGCTTTCCACCGGCCTGTTGGGGCCTCTTTTGCTGAGCTTGATAGGTGTTCAATTTTTAGCGAATGCATGGATCCCGGTCTCTCGGGCATTTGAACATCTCAAGTCACTGCCCCTCGCTCTCAAACCGGCTCTGCATTGGTGCGACATCGTTGCGACACGGGATCCTGTCCCAGTCGGCAATCTGAAAATTTTTTTTTCGAAGCTCGAAGCGGTTGAGTCGAAAGCATTAACTGTCTTCAATAGTATTTTTAATGATCATACGCATTACTGGCAGGCGCGCGCCACTTTTTTACCTGCAATAGTCAGCCAACTCGGCCAAACCAGCGAAGCAAAAAACTTTGCGCTGGATACAGGTGATAGTCGATTTGAGATGGCCGCCAAAGGCTATAAACTCGACTTGTTTGTATTGCGCGTGAGCAAATGGGCGGATGTCATTGCGTTTTTGGCGCTGCCTCTTTATTTCAGTCATAAACTCCTATCTGAAATGGCTGATGCGGCAAGGGAAGGGTTAGTGATCAGCAAGGGCAGTTCAGCGCCATTTGCTTTTATAGCCGAGACCCTGAATAAAATTGAAGATGGCATGCGCTGGATAACCATGGACGTCGCTGACGCTACATGGCCGCATACCCTGATCAATACAGCGCTGGCATTTTCAGTGCTCGCATTCATGCTGTGGCTATGGCGGAAAATTATCTTTGGGCTATGGCAAACATGGTCGGCCAATCGGATCGACGGCATATTCGGGACGCAACTGTCTGCGGCCAAGCCTGTTGCCGCTCAAAGAAAAACGCAGGAAATGATTGTCGGTAAAGCGACACTCGTAAAAGAAAATATTGGCCCACTTATTCTAAAGTTCGGCTTTATGTTCATATTAATGCTACCGCTTTTACTGAGCAGTATTGGGTACTTGTACCCTGGTAGCATGAACGAGAAAAATCTGTATTACTTCGTCGGGTTTGTGGCGACGATGCTCGTGGCGCTCATCATGATGCTTGGGTTATTAACTCACTTTTTGGACGAGATCATAAAAGTCATCAAATTTTTTGAAGATCCATTCAAACCTGGTTCGCCTCGCGGTTGGGCGCTGGTTGAGGTGTTAAAAATCAAAATTGTTTTGATACTATATATGATTGGTGTTGCCTCGATAATGATTAGTGTTTTGGTGTTGCAACAATACACACATTTTATCACCATGATTGTTTTTTCTGCCTTTATGATCGTAGTGTACTTACTGATGCTTTTGTACTTTGTTGAACGGCTCTGGCACCGTTTGGAAATTGAGAAAAAGCAAGCGTGGACGTGGCCTATATGCGGGTCGACAATGATAATTACCAGCATGATTACGATTTTTATACGCTGGCAGGATGCTAATCCCACTGCATTCCGTTTAGCTGTTTATTTTGCAATAATCTGGCTCTTGTTACTTGGTGTGGCATTAGTGTTACTGAAGTGGTCGCAGGGGCGGGGGCAAAAAAATGTCCATAACAATATAACGTAACGATATGATTAAATTTAATTAAATCATATCGTTATTGATTTTGTAATTCCACTACGCATTGATCAAACGAGCGCAACAAATTTATGATGTCCTCAGCCGTCGTCGCAGGGCACACCAGCATCATGTTGTGAAACGGCGTAATCAAAATGCCGCGATTCAATAAATATAAATGCATTACACGTTCGAGCTCATCGTCGAAAGTGCTTTTTGCTTCGGTCCCATTGGTTGGCGGTGTAGCCGAGAATTGAAACTCGACGCGCGCGCCGACTTGAGTGACGCACCAGGGCATCTGGTGTTGAGAAATTACCTTGCGCAAACCTCCGGCCAATTTTTCTGCGAGCAGGAACATATGCGCATACGCGGCGTCGGTCATCACGTGTTCGAGATTCGCGCGCATGGCGGTGACGGCGAGCATATTGGCGCTGAGCGTGGTGCCGATACCGGAGTGTCCCGGCGGCGCGTTGCGTTTGGTTTGTTGCGCCAGTTTGGCTAACGTATCGCTGAAGCCATACACCGCGCACGGCACGCCGCCGCCAATCGGCTTGCCAACTACGATGGCATCGGCTGCTATCCCATGCGCGCGCGCATAGCCGCCGGGGCCGCTGCTGATGGTGTGCGTTTCGTCCATCACCAGCATAGTGTTGTGCTGACGAATGATTTTTTGCGCGGCTTCCCAATAGCCTGCCCTCGGTAACACCATGCCGATGTTGGTCATGACCGGCTCGGCGATGATGCACGCGACATCATTATTTTTGAGAGCATATTCCAGCGCGGCGAGATCATTGAATTCAATCACCACGGTGTGTTGCTTCAGGTCGAACACCTGGCCGAGCAAGCTGTCGCGTTGTTGCGGCTGACCGTCGATTAAATCGACAAACACATCATCGACCGTGCGGTGATAGCAGCCGTTGAACACCAATATTTTTTTGCGACCCGTCGCGGCGCGTACCCAGCGCAAGACAAAACGATTCGCATCGGTCGCCGTCATGGCGAATTGCCAAAAGGGCAGGCCGAAGCGCCGCGCCAATTCTTGCGCGACCCACACGGCGTTCTCTGTCGGCAACATGCTGGTATAACCTTTGTCAGCTTGTTCGCGTAACGCGCGCGCGACGGGTTCGGGCGAGTGGCCGAACATCGCGCCCGTGTCGCCGAGACAAAAATCAGTCAGCGTGTGGCCATCAACGTCGGTGAGCGTAGCGCCGTGCGCGGATTGCACGTACAAATTAAACGGCGTGGACCAGTCATTCATCCAATGCATCGGCACGCCGAACAGGAGATGTTCTGCCGCACGAGTAGAAAGTTTTTTGGATTGCAGATACGCGCTGTCGAATATTGCGCATTCTTGAAAGTAGAGTTGCTTGATTTTCTGGTGGCTGATTATATTCATATTATTCTCACGTATTCCTTACGCCGCGCAGCCATTCGGCGTAAATATTGCTGGCGATTTGTTGGCTTTGCGCCATCCATTTTTCCGTCTCCTGGCGCATCATGTCGAACTGCTGCACGCTGGGTAAATTGCTCAATGCCTTGACTTCGAGCTCCGCAACGGGTGACAGCCAGCCATCAATTTTTTCATCGGTTACTTCGCAATGAAACTGCATGCCGATATGTTTACCGATGCTGAATGTTTGGTTAGGGCAGAGCGGCGTGCTGGCGATGTGCGTTGCGCCGACCGGCAAGCTGAAACTTTCGTAATGCCAATGGAAAAAACGAAATGATTCAGCCCAGCCGAACCAACGCAAAGCCTCCGCGTTACGTTGCGGCATAATTTCCGACCAGCCGATCACCGGCTGAGGCAAATTTTTTACTTCTGCACCCAAGGCTTTGGCCAGCATTTGACCGCCGAGGCAATGTCCGATGATGGGAATATTTTTTTCTAAGGCTGCTTTAATCAATCGATAAACAGCAGGCATGTAGGGTAAATGATCATTCGCGCTCATCGAGCCACCGAGAATGCACAAACCGCTGAAGGCAGAAATATTTTCCGGCGCCGCGTCGCCGAGATGCACACAAAATATTTCGCTCGGAACGTTTTGCACAGACAGGTAGTCGAGGAAGAATGCCGGCGCGTCGTCTGCTTTGAATTGAATAATGGCTATAGGCTTCATGAGAATAAATTTTTATTATCCAGCTATTACTTTACTACACAATGCCATGTTAGACTTTTTTGCGGTTGGTTAAACAAAAGTGGCTATATATGAGTAATTATGAATTTGCATTTCTCAGCGCCGGAACCTTTCTCAATGTCGCGCGTGGCGATAAGGCCAAGCCTTATGGGGTCGCTGGTGTGGCGTATGACGGCGCAGTCACCAATCGCCCCGGTGCACGCTTCGGCCCTGACGCCATCCGCCAGGCGAGCAAAATGTTGTGCGACGCCATTCACCCGCATTTCGATACGTCGCCGCTCGCTGTATTGAGCGATGTTGGCGATTTGCGTTTGCCCAATACCAGCATCGATGCCATGCGTAGCGAACTGGAAAAGCTCGCGCCTGCGTTAATCGCCGAGCAACACATGTGCTGGCTTGGCGGTGATCATTCCATCACGTTGCCGCTGTTGCGCGCCTACCGCAAACATTACGGCAAGCCGTTAGCTATCGTTCATTTCGACGCGCATTGCGATACGTGGAAAGATCACTTCGGCGAACCATCCGGCCACGGCACTTGGGTGTATGAGGCAATACAGGAAAAACTCATCGACCCGAAAGCGACCATACAAATCGGCATTCGCTCCGCCGGAACCAAAGAAGCGCGTGAATACGTCAATACCGTCGGCGGAAAAATTTACACCGCGCGCGATGTGCGCGGACTGGAAA
>JAYVJD010000108.1:0-4813 GCA_043769625.1 Pseudomonadota bacterium
CTACAGTGCCACGCTGCACGGGCGCGGATTGTCGGGAAAAAGTTTGCGCCGCATGCTCTCCGGGTGGCGCGGATTTTTTGAATTTCTCGGTCGGCAACATCTGGTCACGCAAAACCCCGTCGCCGGCGTGCGCGCGCCCAAGTCACCGAAAACCTTACCGGCTGCTTTGTCGCAAGACGACGCGATACAGATGGTGAACATCCAAGGTGAAGAAGTTTTTACCTTGCGCGACCGCGCCATGTTTGAATTATTTTATTCCTCCGGTTTACGTTTATCCGAGCTGGTCGGTCTCGACCCAAGCGACATCGACAACGACGAAGTACGAGTGACGGGTAAAGGCAATAAAACACGCGTCATCCCGGTCGGCGCAAAAGCCATCGAAGCAATCAAGGCCTGGCAACATAAACGCAAAGACATTATCAAGCCCGACGAGACGGCCTTATTCATCGGCAAAAGCGGCAAGCGCATTTCCGCGCGCATGGTGCAATACCAAATAAAAAAATGGGCGGCGATTCAGGGCATCGAGGCCAACATGCACCCGCATGTGCTGCGCCATTCCTTCGCCTCACATATGTTGCAAGCCTCGCAAGATTTGCGCGCCGTGCAAGAAATGCTCGGCCACGCCAGCATCGCCTCGACCCAGGTTTATACGCACTTGGATTTCCAGCATCTGGCCAAAGTGTATGACTCGGCCCACCCACGGGCGAAGAAAAAATAAGCGCCGATTGACACAGGTGCCGTTTTTGCGCCAAACTGAATTTATGCTGCTAAAACAACCCTTACGCATTTTTTTCCTCATCGCCTGTTTGTTGTTCGCACAACATGCGGCGGCGCTGCATATGTTCACCCATGCGCTGCAGGCGAACGACCGCGTCGAGTTAACGGCAGAGCCGAAACAAGATAGCGATCTCGCCGGCAAAAAATTATGCGAGCTATGCCTGACGCTGGCTGAACTCGGACATGGCATGGCCTCCTGCGCCCCAACTATAGCGTTGTCGCAGCAGCAGTTTCATTTCACCTCGGTTGCTCACTTCAATTTTTCCCCGCAAGCGCTACTCGCATTCCATTCCCGCGCGCCCCCTGCGCAATAAACCCTCATTCGTCATGCTTAGTTAAGACCTGTGGCGCGCCGTTTTTGCGGCGCTTGCGGATCTTATATAACTATTTGATTATTATAGGTTTATTGGAGAATATTATGCGGACACTATTTCCCTTGCTGGTTTTATTTTCGACCTCATACAACCACAACGCCATTGCGCAACAAAACGCCGAACCGGTAAAAATTGATCCCGTCGTCATTACTGCCACGCCGCTGGATAAACAATTACCCGAGATGGCACAACCCGCCACGGTGTTAAAAGAAGAAGAGCTGCGGCGCAAACGCGCGGCCAGCATCGGCGATACATTGGCGCAGGAACTCGGCGTGCATTCCAGCAGTTTCGGCTCCGGCTCCGGCCGGCCGATTATTCGCGGGCTAGACGGCGCGCGTATCCGCGTGATGGAAAACGGCATCGGCACCATGGACGCTTCGACGATCAGTCCCGACCACGCCGTCACCACCGATTCGCTCAAGGCCAAACAAATCGAAATCCTGCGCGGCCCCGCGAGTTTGCTCTACGGCAGCGGTGCGATCGGCGGCGTGGTGAATGTGGTATCAGACCTGATTCCGAAATTTGCCCTCGACGAATTGGAAAGCGAAGTGGAGGTGCGCGCAGGCCGCGATGAATTTACCGGCTCGGCCGACATGAGCGGCGGCAGCGAATCGGTAGCCTGGCATCTGCACGGCTACCACCGCAGCGCAGGTAACTATCGCGTACCCAGCGGAAAATTATTGCCTGACAGTTTTACCGACGGCCTGAATGCAGGCGGCGGCTTGTCATGGGTTGGGGCGCGCGGACATCTCGGCGTCGGCGTCGAAGGGCTGGAAAATAATTACGGCATTCCCGGCGGCGAAGGCGTGAGCATTTTGCAGAAACAAACGCGCGTGGATATTTCCGGCGAATTGAATCAACCTATGCCCGCTTTCAAGCGCGTCAAATTACGCTTCGGCCATAACGACTATTTGCACGACGAAATCGAGAGCGACGGTAATATCGGCACGCGTTTCAAAAATAAAGCCTGGGAGACCCGTGTCGAAGCGCAGCATCAGCCGATAGCAGGATGGGTCGGCGCGCTCGGCCTCCAATTGCAACGGCGCGATATCTCCGCCATTGGCGCGGAAAGTATCATCCCGCGCACAGTCAGTAATGAACGCGGTATTTTTCTGGTGGAAGAAAAAAAATTCGGCGCGCTGAATATCGATTGGGGCGCGCGCATCGAAAGCGCAGACCGCCGTCCATTGGATAATATCAACCCAAAACGCGATTACACTTTATATACAGTGGCAGCGGGCCTGGTATGGAAATTCGCGCCGGACTACCATGCCAGCATCAATCTGACCCAAGGCCAGCGCGCGCCGTCGATTGAAGAGCTCTATTCCAACGGCGCGCATCCGGCTACGGCGACCTTCGATATCGGCAACAACGCATTGAAAAAGGAAACCGCGCGCAACCTAGACCTCACCTTGGGTAATAACGGAAAACTTTTCAACTGGAAACTGAACCTGTTTACCAACCGCATTGCCGATTATGTGTATGCCCAAAATGCCGATACCAATGCAGACGGTATCGCCGACAGAGCGGACGACGAAGGCACGCTGGATGCGACAGGCGCATACCTCCTGCAACAAACGGCGCAAGCTGACGCACGTTTCGTCGGCGCAGAAGCGGAGATTGCTTACCGCCCGGACGAACAAGGACTGGGCTTACGCCTGTTTGCCGACACGGTGCGCGGACGACTGGCAGACGGCGGCAACCTGCCGCGCATCTCTCCCGCTCGTGTTGGGGTGGAGCTCGATTACCTGCGCGAAAAATGGAATGGCAACCTGACGCTGATACACGGCTTCAAACAAAATCGCGTAGCTGAGTTGGAAACCGCGACCGACGGCTACAACCGACTGGACGCCGAAATCGGCTATCGTTTCGGCGCGGAGAAAAAAGGCGGCATCAGCGTATTTTTCAAAGGCAGTAATTTGCTCGATGAAGATATCCGCTTACATACTTCTTATCTGAAACTGGTAGTGCCGCAACAGGGACGGCATTTTCAGTTGGGATTTCGCGGCGAGTTTTGAGCAAAAAACTTCAATCAAATCAACACTTGAAAATTTTTCCTTTTGCCCCATTTATCATAGAGGCATTCTTGGCTACTCAAACTCGGCGATACTCCTATGACAACTGAATCTTTTCACGGCACGACCATCGTCTCCGTCCGGCGCGGCAACATCGTCACCATGGGCGGTGACGGGCAAGTGACGCTCGGTACCGTCGTGGCTAAATCCACGGCGCGCAAAGTGCGCAAAATGTATCACGACAAAATTCTCGCCGGTTTTGCCGGCGCAACAGCCGATGCGTTTACTTTGCTCGAGCGGTTTGAATCCAAATTGGAAAAACATCAAGGCCATTTGATGCGCTCGGCGGTCGAGCTGGCGAAAGATTGGCGCACCGATCGGATGTTACGCAAACTCGAAGCCATGTTGGTCGTCGCCGACCGTGAATCGTCGCTGATCATCACCGGTATGGGCGATGTGCTGGAACCGGAATTGGGTTTGCTATCCATCGGCAGCGGCGGCAGTTATGCGCATGCCGCAGCGCGCGCCTTACTGGAAAATACCGATCTCTCGCCCAAAGACATTGTGAAAAAATCTTTGGTCATCGCCGGTGATCTGTGCATTTACACCAATCAGAATCACACCATCGAGACGCTGGAATGATGAGCCATATGACGCCGCAGGAAATCGTGCATGAGTTAGATAAGCACATCGTCGGTCAGCACGCCGCCAAGCGCGCCGTCGCCATCGCGTTGCGCAATCGCTGGCGCAGGCAGCAAGTGCCGGAACCACTGCGCCAGGAAATTACGCCGAAAAATATATTGATGATCGGCCCGACCGGCGTGGGTAAAACTGAAATCGCGCGTCGCTTGGCCAAGCTCGCCAATGCACCATTCATAAAGGTCGAAGCCACCAAATTTACCGAGGTTGGCTACGTCGGCCGCGATGTCGATTCGATTATTCGCGACCTGGTCGAGATGTCGATCAAACAAACACGCGAACAGGAGATGAAAAAAAATCAACTCGCCGCTGCAGATGCCGCAGAAGACCGCGTGCTTGATGTGCTATTACCGCCTGCCCGTCCGGTCGGCTTTGGCACCTCGCTGGAATCCTCCACCGACCCGGAGCAAAATCCTACGCGGCAAAAATTCCGCAAGATGTTGCGCGAAGGCAAACTCGACGATAAAGAAATCGAAATCGACGTCGCTACTCAGCCGATGCATATGGAAATCATGGCGCCGCCAGGCATGGAAGACATGACCTCGCAAATCCAGAGCATGTTTCAGAACATGGGCAACGAGCGAAAAAAAACGCGCAAGTTGAAAATCGCCGAAGCGATGAAATTGCTGGTCGAAGAAGAAGCGCTGAAACTGGTGAACAACGACGATTTGAAAATTCGCGCGCTGGAAAACGTTGAACAAAACGGTATAGTATTTCTCGACGAAATCGACAAAATCACCAGCCGCTCCGAAGGCAGCGGGCCCGACGTGTCACGTGCTGGTGTGCAACGCGATTTGTTGCCATTGGTCGAAGGCACGACAGTTTCGACCAAGTACGGCATGATCAAAACCGATCATATTTTATTCATCGCCAGCGGCGCGTTTCATTTGGCCAAACCATCAGACCTCATTCCCGAACTACAAGGCCGCTTGCCGATACGCGTCGAGC
>JAYVJD010000109.1:0-12272 GCA_043769625.1 Pseudomonadota bacterium
AACGATGTGAAAAAAATGACTATCTGGGGCAATCACTCAGCCACGCAATACCCGGATATTTTCAGCGCTGAAGTATCAGGCCAAAACGCCGCTAAGTTGATCAACGATCAAGCCTGGCTCGAAACGACATTTATCCCGACCGTACAACAACGCGGCGCGGCGATTATCAAAGCGCGTGGTTTGTCGTCGGCCGCCTCAGCTGCAAATGCGGCGATCGAACACATTCGCGATTGGTCGCTCGGCACAGCAGCCGGTGATTGGGTCACCATGGGTATCCCTTCAGACGGCAGCTATGGTATTCCTGCCGGTGTCATGTTTGGTTTCCCGGTTACCTGCGCCAATGGCCAATACATAATCGTACAAGGCCTGGAAGTCAGTGAATTCAGCCGTGCGCGCATCAGCGCTACGCTGAAAGAGTTGCAGGAAGAAGCGGCCGCTGTGGCGCATTTGTTGAAATAAGCCTTCGATTTTTTAAAAGAAAAAGACCGCGACTGCGGTCTTTTTTTTCGCCAAAAATTAGCGCATCTCACTGACTACTTTTGCCAATTCCAATTTATTGTTAATGCCCAGTTTGGCGTACACCGTATAAAGATGATTGCCCACAGTGGACGGCGAGATATCCATAGCCTTGGCAATCTCCTTGTAGGTCATCCCGCGCGCGAATAATTCGGCTACTTCATGCTCGCGCTTGCCGAGGCTATCGTAGGGATATTTTTTTCTTGCACGTAGCAATAGCTGCTCGTCGGCTATCGTGGCGTGAGCGACCATGGTCGAGCCGTTGTAGGGGAGTTTGCTTTCGCATTTAAGCCATTGCGTCAGCGGATGCGGCAAGTAAGGGCCGTTCCAGGTCGGCCATTCTTCCAGCATAAGTTGCGGAAAACGCTTATCGGCCGCATGTAACAAGCCGTCACTATCGACTAAAGCGGGCGCATAAATATTGCGGTCTGCTGCGCGTAATTGCATTAAATAATCCAGACGATGGTTGTCATAAATATCGGTCACGTGCGGCATGAGCGCTTGATGCAGCTCTTGCTCCTCGGCAGTGAACGGCAAGTTACCCGATCGACATAATGCGATGGTTGTAATTAATCGAGTGAGCGGATCAAGAATCAAGCTACACAATACGTGTTCAACCTTGCAACGTTTTAGTGCTGAGTCGGCCTTGAGATTAAGGGATTCTGTTATGCAGGTCGCCTGGTGATCAGGCCATTGCAATACGCGCTGACGCATTGCGATATATTCAGGAAAACGAAAAAATTCTGCTTGCAGTATAGAGGGTAAATTGAAAAGGTGAGCCTTATGCGAATGCAATTCCTGATTTTGGGCCACACCATAGTCCCACACCGCAGCATCAAACGGGATGTGTTGATTGATTTGAGCCAGAACCCAGTCCTGAAAACGAATCGGTTCAATCGTGCGGCCGCCCCGATGTATTTCCAACAGCAGGCGGCTCAGGTTTTTTTCCATACTTCCCCCGGCCTGCATTTATAACTCCAGTATAGGTGGTGAATTTTTGTTCTGCTGCGATTAGTCCTGTTCTACAAATGGAATTTGTCCAAGCAAAACTGGGTTAGCAGGCCCATTGAAGATTGATTGGCTGCGGATTACATTAGCCGGAACCATAAATGAATATTTTCTTGAAATTGGCGCCAATCGTGCAGGAGAAGGCAATGTTATTTTCGACCGATTACCCAGAATATGAAGACGCCATTGGCGTGGTACATGAATCGCGACCGCATCCCATTTTTCACGGCTTACAGAAGACCGGCGAATATTTAGGGAGCTTCGTTGCTACGCTATTCGTGATGGCATTTACCGGCATGGAAATCGTGTTTGTGTTGGCGCTGGCAATGCTCGCGCTACAAGCGATGCAGTCGTGGCAAGTAGTGCCGGATATGACAGACAGCATGATGCAAGCTTGGCAAGGCAGTGCGGAGTGAACGGGTATTTCAGTGATTGCGTAACGCGCTTTTGATTTCCGTCGCTAACGTGAACGCTTGATTTATATCCTGTGCTAACACGGTAAAGTGACCCATTTTGCGACCGGGCCGGGCTTCACGCTTTCCGTACAAATGCAACTTGACGTTGGGATGCGCCAGAATCTTTTCGCTCGGCAGTTTTCCGCCGCGCCACACATCGCCGAGTAAATTCACCATCACCGCAGGGGTGTGCAGGTCGGTATCGCCCAAGGGTAGGCCACACAGTACGCGCACCTGCTGTTCGAATTGCGAGGTGAGGCAGGCATCGAGTGTGTAATGCCCGCTGTTATGCGGACGCGGGGCGATTTCGTTGATCAGCAGCGAGTCGTCGTGCAAAACGAAAAACTCCACCGCCAACACGCCGACGTAATCGAGTGCTTCGGCGAGCCTGATTGCGGCGTCAGTCGCTTGTGTTTTTAGCGCATCGCTCACGCGCGCGGGCACGATGCTGATGTCGAGAATGCCGTCAGCGTGTTGATTTTCCGACACGGGAAAGGTCGCCACTGCGCCATCTGCGCCGCGCGCCAATACGACTGACACTTCACATTTCAACGGCAGAAATTTTTCCAGCACACAGGGGACGTGATTCCATTGTTGATGTACGTTGCGCAGTTGTTCGATCGAATCAATGCGCGCCTGACCCTTGCCGTCGTAACCCATGCGACTGGTTTTAAGTAGAGATGGAAAGATTATATTATTCAATGAGTTATCATTATCCTGCGCCGTGCGAATGACTCTGAACGGACCGACAGAAAAACCCTGATCACGCAAAAAAGTTTTTTCCGTGATGCGATCTTGCGCAACGGCAACGCTTTGTCCTGAGGGGCGTACGACGCAATGTTTGGCCAACTCGATCAGACTATCGGCGGGTGCATTTTCAAATTCAGTGGTGATGGCAGCGCAGGATGCGGCGAGTTTTTTTAATGCGGCCGCATCGCGAAAATCCGCGCAGATATGTTCGTCGGCAAAATGTTCCGCCGGCGCTTGCGGGTCTGGGTCGAGCACAATGACGTGATAGCCCATGCTGCGCGCGGCAGTGACAAACATGCGGCCGAGCTGCCCGCCGCCGAGCAAGCCGAGTGTGGCACCGGGCAAAATCATTTTTGTAGTGGCGCCAAGGTCATTGACTTTGCAGCGAGGGTTTGTGCTGCGCGGAAATCGCTTAACGCTTGCGTCAGGGTTCTATCGATGAGCGAGAGCATTTCAACTGCGAACAAGGCGGCGTTGGCCGCGCCCGCTTCGCCAATAGCAAAAGTCGCGACCGGCACACCCTTGGGCATTTGCACGATGGAGTACAACGAATCCTGACCATTCAAATATTTTGACGGCACCGGCACGCCAAGCACGGGCAGGGTGGTTTTGGCGGCTAACATGCCGGGTAGATGCGCGGCGCCGCCAGCGCCGGCAATAATGCAGACTAGGCCACGCTCGCGCGCAGATTCGGCGTAGGCAAACATATCGTCAGGCATACGATGCGCCGACAAAACTTGCGCTTCAAACGGGACCGCAAAATCCGTCAGCATTTTCGCTGCGTGCTGCATGACCTCCCAGTCACTACTGCTTCCCATTACGATACCGATTAGTGGTTTTTTCATGAAGGATTAATGTCTTTCATCATAAGGTAGTTTGATGTGTCCCCAGCGTATCGCGATGACGCCCAGTGCCAGCACCAGGATCGAGCTGGACAGGCTAATCATGGTCCACGCATCAAGCGACTTCATGTCGATAATGATGTGGCGCGCGATCGACACCATGGCGATATAAAGCGGATAGCGTATGGGTAACTTGCCGCTACGGAAATACAAGCCAGCCATGGTCAGGATTTCCAGAAAGATAAACATCAGCAATATATCGGGCAACAGCACCGTGCCGATAAGCCACATGCTGTGAACATGCTGGCCAAAAGCGACGACGGTGGCGGCAATAATAAATAACAGCCCAAGCCATTCGACGAAGGACAGGCCACGCATGACGCTGTTATTCAGCTTTTCGCTGGTCTGATTGATCATCTCGGGCGGCTGCATTGAATTCAATCAACCAAATGGCGCGCTTGATCCATTTGCTCGCGATAGGCATCAAAGATTTTTTTCAGCGCATCGGCCATATTAGTAGTCGGTTGCCAGTGCAACTCTTCGCAGGTGTTGGTAATTTTCGGCACACGATTTTGTACATCTTGATAACCCTTGCCGTAATACTCGCCCGAGGTGGTATCGAGCATTTTCACTTTGGCGGCGTTGTCGCGATACTCGGGATAGGCTTTGGCTAATTCGAGCATCATGGTTGCAAGCTCGCGCACGGAGAAATTATTTTTCGGGTTGCCGATGTTATAAATTTTTCCGCTGGCGATGTTATTCGGGTTGTCGATAATCTTGACCAAGGCATCGATGCCGTCGTCAATGTAGGTGAACGCACGTTTCTGCGTGCCGCCATCGACCAGCTTGATCGGCTCACCGCGTACAATGTGACCAAAGAATTGCGTAATGACGCGCGACGAGCCTTCTTTCGGCGTGTGGATATTGTCGAGGCCGGAACCGATCCAGTTGAATGGGCGGAATAGGGTGAAGTCAAGACCGCCATCCATGCCATAAGCAAAAATGACGCGGTCCATCAGTTGTTTCGAGCAGGAATAAATCCAGCGCGGTTTGTTGATCGGACCGCAGACTAATTCGGACGTATCGGAGTCGAATTCATCGTCATGGCACATGCCATACACTTCAGAGGTCGAGGGAAACACGATGCGTTTGCCGTATTTTACGCAGGAACGCACGATCGGCAAGTTGGCTTCGAAGTCGAGTTCAAAGACCTTGAGCGGCTGCTTCACATAGGTCGATGGCGTAGCGATCGCGACCAGCGGCAATACCACGTCGCATTTGCGAATGTGATATTCAATCCATTCTTTGTTGATGGTGATGTCGCCTTCAAAAAAATGAAAGCGCTTATGCTCGAGTAAATCGCTGATGCGTTCGGTCTGCATGTCCATGCCATACACTTCCCAATCCGTGGTGTTGAGAATGCGTTGGCTGAGGTGGTGGCCGATGAAACCGTTAACGCCGAGAATCAGGATTTTTTTCATGTTAGGAAGCTGCTTAGGGTGAGGGCGCATTATACCGGTTTGCGCCGTCGGGATAAATGCAGATTTTAGGGGGCCGCTTGCAACGCGCCGGTGGCGAAATAGCTGGGTAACGTTTCCGGCGCGATGGTTTTGCCGTCGAGCTCGATAGTCAGTATGCGTAACACGCCAGAGCCACAATCAGCATAGAGAAGATCGTCTTCGACATAAAATTGCGCCGTGGTGGAACGCGGCTTTTTCGTCGGTTCAACCAGGCTACGCAGAATTTTAATCGCCTTGCCTTGAATCGAAGTAAACGCGCCGGGAAACGGCGGCGCGACCGCACGAACGAGATTATGAATCTGCTCGGCGCTTTGTCGCCAATCAATGCGGCCGTCTTCGGCTTTGCGTCCGCCGTAATATTTGCCTAGGCTTAAATCTTGTTTGCGCAGAATCGCCGAGCCGTTCAGTAGCGATGGCAAGCAACGATCCAGCGTAATTTCCGCCGCGACGGTGACTTTGTTAAACACATCATATGCCGTGTCATTAGGCAAAATCGGCACAGCTTGTTGATCGACAATCTCGCCATTGTCGGGTTTTTCGTTCATCACATGTAGCGTCGCGCCGGTGTATTTTTCGCCGTTGATGATGGCCCAATTCACCGGCACGCGACCGCGATATTGTGGCAACAAGGAGCCGTGCATATTGAATGCGCCGTGTGTGGGCAAGGCCAACAACTCGCGCTTTAACATCAAACGATAGTAAAACGAGAAAAAATGATTTGGCTGTAACTTATTGATTATATTGACTATTTCAAGTGTATTCGGATCTTCAGGCGTGATGACTTTTATGTCATGCAAGGCGGCGAGTTTGGCCACGCTTTCGAACCAGATATTTTCGCCAGGATTATCTTGGTGCGTAATGATTAGCGGAATATTCACCCCGTGCGCGAGCAATACCGACAGGCAACGGACACCGACATTGTGATAGGCGAAGACAATCGCGCGGGCATTCATTATTTGGTGTGGGCAAAACTGCTGACAGATTGCATCACGTTTTCGTCAGCGTTTTTTTCCAGAATAGCTTGCACCAAAAATCTTGGGCGATGGCGCACTTGCTGATAAATGCGGCCGACGTATTCGCCGAGTAAACCAATGCCGAACAGCAACACGCCGATAAGGAAAAAGGTAATGCCGAATAGGGTGAATAAGCCTTCCGCTTCCGGCCCGACTATCAAGCGACGAATGGCCAAATAAATTACGAACAACGCCGAGAAAATCGACAGCGCAATACCGATCAGCGAAAACATTTGCAGCGGCACAATCGAAAATCCGGTGACTAAATCAAAGTTAAGTCGAATCAAACTATACAGTGAATATTTCGATCCACCGGCTGAACGTTCCTCGTGTTCGACCATGATTTCGGTTGGATGTGAGGCGAAGGAATAAGCCAGCGCGGGGATATAGGTGTTCACTTCGCGTGTGCTGTTGATGGCGTCGATGATCGGGCGGTCGTACGCACGCAACATGCAGCCTTGGTCGGTCATTTTGATTTTGGTGATGCGCTCGCGCAAGCGGTTCATCGCGCGCGAGGCGTAGCGCCGCCATGCGGAATCCTGACGCAATTTACGAATGCTGCCGACGTAATCGAAGCCTTCATCCATTTTCGCCAATAGGTTGCCGATTTCTTCCGGTGGGTTTTGCAAATCGGCGTCAAGCGTCACCACGCGTTGTCCGCGAGCATGTTCAAAGCCGGCCATGATGGCCATGTGTTGGCCAAAGTTGCCGTTGAACAATATCACGCGTGTTACATCGGGACGTTTCTGAAATTGTTCGCGCAACATGGCGGCTGATTTGTCTTTGCTGCCGTCGTTGATGAAAATAATTTCGTACGTAATATTCAGCTTGTCGAGGGCAGGGTATAGGCGGTCGAATAGCGACTGCAAGCCTTCTTGTTCGTTATAAACCGGGATGATGATCGAGGCGTGAGGTGTGGTCATGAGAATATTTTTTTATGAGCGAGCGACGACATAGACGCCGACGATAATAATGCCGATGCCGACTAAACGAGAGATCGATAAAGCTTCGCCGAATAAATACCACGCCGCGATAGCGTTGACGACATAACCAATCGATAACATCGGGTACGCAATACTCACCTCGACGCGCGACAGCGCCATAATCCACACCACGACGCTGATGACATAACAGGTCAGTCCGCCGAGGATATGCGGCTCTGTAGCGAGTTGCCAGCCGATCGGCAGAATATTGTCGCGGTTAAAAGCGAAATGGCCGACGCTATTGGTGCCGGCCTTGAGTAATAATTGCGCGCCAGCGTTTAACAAAACGCCGAGCAGGATGAGGGAAAAGCTGATGGTATTCATGGCTTTTTAATCATAACACGGCGACCATCTTCGGCTATGACGAGCATCGGCAAATTTTCTTTCGCCATGGCTTGATAGACATGCGTCGGCATCAAAGCGATCGGCGCGCTATCTTTATTCCATTGCGCAACAAATGCCTCGGTTGTGCCAATCCACTTATCTGGCTCCTGCTGAATGCCCAGCGCCAGCTCGTCTTGGTAATTCACCAGCGTGACGGTTCGCTGTAAATAAAACGGCAGGGCTTGGTCATACATGCCGACGTTATAGATCGGCGTATCCGCGGTGACATACGGCCGCATTTTATTCGCCATGTCGTAAGAAGATTGCAGCGGGGATTGGGTTTCATAACCCATCCACGCCAGTTGCCAGGCGAGCAGGGCTGCGATGCTCACGGCAGCTATACCACCGGTTTTATTCTCGCGGGCGAGTAGGCGCAGGCCCTGCGCAGACACGATGAACATCAGGCCAAAGCCGGCCATCAACCAATAGGAGTAGTGCAGATTCATCGCGGCGCTGAGGGCCGACTCTTTGCCAGACGACACGCGCTGCAGAATGAACGGAATCGCGACGACCAAGGCTAGCGCGGCGACGCACACCGGCCATAGTTGCCAAATTAATTTCTTGGCTGAAACTTTGTCCAGATATTGCCCAATGAATAACGCCAGCGCAGGGAAAATTGGCAACAAATAAGCGGGTAACTTGGATTTTGAAATACTGAAAAAAACAAATATAAAGACGCACCAGATCAGCAAAAACCGGTTTGGATGAAAACGATATTCGCCGTGACCGGGCTCGATTTTCCAGCTGCGCAGCAAAGCCGGAAACAGCGCCGCGACCCAAGGCAGAATGCCGGCAATCAAGATCGGCACGAAATAGTAAATCGGGCCTTCGCGATCGTGTTCGTTTTTGGCGAAGCGATCGAAGTGTTCATGAATAAAAAAGAACTGGGCAAATTCAGGGTTGGCGCGCGAGACGGCGATGAACCACGGCGCCGTGATCAACAAAAATAACACCAGGCCTTTGCCGATGTGTAAGCGCGTCCACAGCCGCGCGTCACGCTGAATCAGCGTGTATAACACCAGCGCTGCACCGGGTAACACGATGCCGATCAAGCCTTTGCTCAACGCCGCCAGGGCCATAGCAGCCCAAGCGATGAGCATCCAGTTACGTTGTTGTTTTGCCGTTGCGTATTCGCGTTGCGCCAGCAATAAGCTGAATACGCCGAGGGTGAGAAAAAACGAAAGCCCCATATCCAGTGTGTTGATGTGGCCGAGCACGACGTACCATAAGCTGCTCGCTAGCACTGCTGCGGCGAAAAATCCTTGCTGGCGGCCAAATAATTGTCGCCCGGCAAAATAGGTTAACAAGATGCCGGCAAAGCCGGTAAGCGCCGTCCACAAGCGCGCTGGGCCTTCGGATAAGCCGAGGACTTCAAACGCCACTGCCGTCGCCCAATATTGCAGCGGCGGTTTTTCAAAATATTTCAGATTATTGAGTCGCGGCGTGAGCCAGTCGCCGGTAGCGACCATTTCGCGCGAAATTTCGGCGTAACGTGCTTCGTCAGGCTTGGCCAGTTTGCGGTAATCGAGCGGGCCAAACCAGATAAGCGCGAGGGCGATCAGCAGCGCCCAGAGAGTTTTATTTGCAACCAATTGTTGTTCTCAATCTATTTTGTTGGCGACCGAAGGTCAGCGATGCGGCGATTTTAACAGTACTACGACGGCGCCGCTGCCACCATCGACTTGGCGCGCTTCGGTGAAGGCCAATACTTCGTCACGTTGCGTGAGCCAATGTTTGACTTTGTGTTTCAATATTGGCTCGCGGTTGAATGAACTCAGCCCCTTGCCGTGGATGATGCGCACGCAACGCGCGCCGGTTTTGTTCGCCCATTGCAAAAAATCGACCAACGCAATGCGCGCTTCGCTGCTGATCATCCCGTGCAAATCGAGCTGGCCTTGAATCACCCATTTACCGCGCCGCAGCTTACGCAGCACATCACGCGGTATGCCATTACGCAAAAATTGCAGCTCTTCGCCGGTTTCGATAATGATATCGATCGGATCGCTGAGTGAATCGAGCATTACTTGCCGATCATCCAATTGCCGCTGCAAGGCAATCGGGCGCGGCGGTTTAGGCTTGAGCGATACGCGTTTGGCGAAGCGCGCAGGGACGACATCTTCAACGGCCGCACGGAATAATTCCGTTTCGTCTGTTTTCTGAAGCGGAGTGTCTATTTTGTCCTCTGCGCACGACATAGCGTAAGTATTTGATTATATTAATTTAATTTTACTAAATATCGAGATAGGTTTTGGCATCCAACGCCGCCATACATCCCGTACCCGCACTCGTCACCGCCTGGCGATACACGTGATCCTGCACATCGCCTGCGGCAAACACGCCGGGAATGCTGGTCGCCGTAGCGTTACCTTTGAGACCGGTTTGGGTTTGGATATAGCCGTTGTGCATCTCGAGCTGGCCTTCAAAAATATCCGTGTTCGGTTTGTGGCCTATGGCAATAAATGCGCCGGCAACTTTGAGTTCTTTGGTCTGGCCATCGGTTGTGCTTTTGATGCGCACGCCAGTGACACCCATTTTATCGCCGAGTACTTCGTCTAGCGTGTGATTGAGTTCAAGACGCATATTGCCGTTTTTTACCCGATCCATCATTTTGTCGATGAGAATCGCCTCAGCGCGGAATTTGTCGCGGCGATGAATCACGGTGACCGTCTTCGCGATGTTGGAGAGATACAGCGCCTCTTCCACCGCCGTGTTGCCGCCGCCGACGACGACGACATCCTGACCTTTGTAGAAAAAGCCATCGCACGTCGCGCAGCCGGACACGCCTTTGCCCATAAACGCCTCTTCCGACGGCAAACCGAGATACATGGCCGAAGCGCCGGTCGCGATAATCAATGCGTCGCAAGTGTAAGTGCCTGAGTCGCCTACTAATTCAAACGGTTTTTGCTTGAGTTTTACCGTGTGAATGTGGTCAAATAGTATTTGAGTTTCAAAACGTTCCGCGTGCTTTTGAAAGCGCTGCATTAATTCTGGGCCTTGTACGCCCATGTCGTCAGCCGGCCAGTTATCGACGTCGGTGGTGGTCATCAATTGGCCACCTTGTGCGAGTCCGGTGATTAGTGTGGGCTTGAGGTTAGCGCGTGCTGCATAAACGGCAGCGGTATAGCCGGCAGGACCCGATCCTAGAATAATCAAGCGGGAATGTTTTGGAGTCGTCATAATTAATTTCCAGTTGTTTTAAATGAATAAGTTTGGGAAATTTTACCCAAATTAATAACAGAAGTGTTGGTTTGTTTGATAAGATATTGACACGTTTGGCTTTTTACACTAAAAACCTAGCTCTATAATCAAGCACAGATTCTACCACTGAGGCGGCCATGCTAAAAAATATCCCCCTATTTACCTATTTGTCTGAAGGCGATTTGACTGCTCTCTCGGCCGAAGCGGTGCGTAAATCCTTCCCCAAAAATACCGTGATCATCAACGAAGGCGAGAAAAGTGATTCGCTTTACGTGATTTTATCCGGCAGGGTAAAGGTGATGATGAGTGGACCGGACGGCCGCGAAATTATTCTCACTATGTTGAACGCAGGCGAATTTTTTGGTGAGTTGTCCTTGGTCGATAGCCAGCCGCGCTCAGCCACGGTCGCGACCATGGAGCCGTCGCAATTCTCGGTGATTTCCAAGGGAGATTTCAAGCGCGTCATGGCGAAAAGCCCGGAAATGGCGGACCACGTGATGCAAGGTTTGGCGCATCGCTTGCGCGAAGCCGATAAAAAAATCAGCAACCTCGCCTTGATGGACGTCTATGGCCGCGTCGCGCGCACGCTATTGCAATTGGCAGTAAAACGCGAAGGTATTTTGGTGGTGAGCGATAAATTATCGCAGCAGGATATTGCCAATATGGTTGGCGCATCGCGTGAGATGGTTAACCGCATCTTGAAAGAGCTCGAAGGCAGCGGCTACATTAAGGTTGAGTCTAAAAATATTATTATTAACGACCAATTACCGCTGTCGCTGTAATTCGTTGCAACACAAGTTTTCAAGCCGTGCTGGCAGTGGGGCAGCGCGGCGCTATACTGCATAACTATCAAAGCAAGGTTTCGTCTTCAGGACGATTTCAGTCATGGCATCCGTAAATTCAACACTGGGCGATAAGCGCGTACCGCTGCCCCCCAAGCTCAACAATCTATTGCGCGAAGCTTCGTGGCTACTGCTGGCGCTCGCAGGCATTTATCTCACCTTAGTCTTGGTCACCTATCATCCGCAAGATCCCGCCTGGTCGCACACTGGTTCGCGCCTGACGGTGCAAAATGCAGGCGGTGTGCTCGGGGCTTATGTCTCCGACATTCTGCTGTATTTATTTGGCGTTTCCGCCTGGTGGTGGCTGGTGTTGGCGGCGTTCGGCATTTATCGTGCGTTCAAAAAAATTCAATCGACGGATTTGACCGACCGACGCACGCTCTACGCTTCGCTGGGCGGATTTTTATTATTGCTGGTGGCGAGCAGTGGCATCGAATCGCTCCGCCTGCATTCCATCACCGCGCCGCTGCCTTACGCGCCGGGTGGCGTGATTGGTGCGCTGGCGGCTATGGGCTTTTCCAAGATACTGGGCTTCACAGGCGGCACGCTGGCGTTGCTGGGATTGATCGCCGTTGGCTTGAGTTTATTTACCGGCCTGTCTTGGCTAAAGTTGATCGAACGCTGTGGTTTGTTGATAGAAACCGCTTACCTCAAGCTAATCGAAAAATATCGCAGCTCGCAAGACCGTAAAGCCGGCGAAGTGCTGACTGTGCAACGCGAAGAAAAAGTCGCGGTGGCCAAACAACAATTTGAAGAGCGCC
>JAYVJD010000110.1:0-12272 GCA_043769625.1 Pseudomonadota bacterium
TGCTCGCGCGTCCAGCGTTTGAGGTGAATGCCGGTATCGACGACCAGCCGTTTCGCGCGCCACAGCTCATCATACAAACGTCCAATATCGCCACGCGCATCGCCTTCGTACGCGCCTACCTCGTGGGCGAAGCGTTCTGCATACAGCGCCCAGCCCTCGGTGTAGGCGTTATTGTCAGCAAATTTTCGGAACATCGGCACATCCATTTCCTGTGCCAGCGCGATTTGAAAATGATGGCCCGGCACGGCTTCGTGATAGGTCAAGGTTTTCATTTCAAACTTTTGAATATCGTCGAGGCTGAACATATTGCGATAAAAAACACCGGGACGGCTGCCATCGGTAGCGGGCGATTCGTAATATGCACCGGGTGCAGTCTTTTCCAAATAATCCGGTACCGCGCGCACCTCAAGCTTTGCTTTGGGCAATATATCGAACGAGCCGACAATACGACGGTTAATATCCTCGACAATTTTTGTGTATTCCGTGAGCACTTGTTTTTTGGTGGCGTCTGAATTTTCGGTGTATTTTGAAATCGGATCGGCATCCATTCTTTTCATATCCGCCGCAACACTGCCGCCGCGATACCCTAGGCCATCCAGCAACGGCCGCATCTCGGCGTGAATGCGTTTCACTTCGGACAACCCGAGTTGATGAATCTGCTCCGGCGTCATGTCGGTACTGGTATTCTCGCGCAGTTGATAAGCGTAGTAAGCGTCGCCGCTGGGCAGCGCCCAAGCACCGTGATTATTTTTTACCTCGGGCAACCAAGCCTCAAGATAAGTGGCCAATTGCCGATACGATGGGTACACCGTTGCTTCCATCGCTTGACTGCCCGCATCAAGCAAACGTTTTTTCGTCGCCGCGTCTGTGTCTTTTAATGCGCCCACACCTTTTTGCAGATTAGTGAACAACGCATGCTGTTTCACTTCGGGCGAAATAAATTGTTTAATATTCTCCAAGGCTTTCTCCAGCGCAAAGCGCGGCGGCGCGATGCCGCGCTTTTGGCGTTGCTTTAGCGCGTCGATCGATTGCACGAATGCGCTGTTAAATTGGCCAAGTCGCGCAATATAATTTTCCGCGTCCAGCACGGAATTAATTTGATGCACATTCAACAAAAGCGACGGCAACTCCGTGTGCACACCGCCCATTTGATTGAGAATATAGTCGTGGTAAAAGAAACGCTCGCCGTCGAGGTTCAACTGTAAGCGACTCTGCAATACGTCATACGAAAGCGCATCAGCGCCAGATAAATTCGCACGATCAAAACGCTTGAGTTCGTTCAAGGAGGCTTTATCTTTCTGCACTCGCCCCAACGCAAACGCATCCGAACGATCCGCCAACTTTGCATCGCCGGCTTCAGCATTATATTTTTTTTGCAGCGTGAGATAACTCATGCGCTCAGGGTTTTCGACGGTGCGGGAGCGGAAATAGTCTTCAAAGAAATAATTTATTTTCGGCGACTCGACGCTTTTCATCCCAGTGGATGAGCATGCTTGAAGGCATAAAATAGGTAATGCAAAAAATACGGCCAATATTTTTACGGCTTGCATGCGCTGCCTCCTGATAACCAGGCCTCTTGTCGGAGGCCATCGTGTAAGCCTTGCATTATGAAGGTTTACCGACAAAATCGTAAGAGGGGAATGATGCGGGAATCGCGCGGATAACGTGCGCACTCTACGAGTGCGAGCACGCTTGTTTAAAAATACGGGGGAAGTTTTGCTAACGGCAGAAATGTTTTATTGATTGCTGGAAATCTCTGCACATTTTTCCGGAGCCGAGTTAGCTTGCGCCGGTACCGACATCAAACCACCGCGTAAGGTTTTAATGACATTACGCTTACAACCTTCCTTCATCAGCTGCGCACGCTCCATTTTTTCCTGCCCGCCTTCAAAATATCTCACCGTTTTGTAGGCTGGATTATTTTTACTGGTGTCGCTCTCCGCCTCATTCATAGCGATATCCAACGACTGCGTAAACAGGACGACGCTTTCTGCTTTGAGTTTTTCTCCTTGCTGATCAGCCCAAAATTCTGCAGCCTCGCTTTCCTCTTTTGCGTGAGAGACAACTCGGATTGTGTTCTGGTACTTGGGTACGCTATAAGCGTCTTTTGCGTAGATAGCAATGGTGTTATCCATCACTATCGCCCTGCGATCCTGCGTCATAAAAAAAATCGGCGCGCTCACGACGAGCCATTCAGATTGAGCAGTCGCGGCATTTTCGATGACCCGCTTATTCAGCGGTTTTACGGCCTTGTCCAAACCTTGCGCCATCAGATCTTTGTATTTGAAAGTGGCGAGCAGGTCTTTATACGGCTCCAGCACTTTATCTGCTTCGAGCTGAATTTTTTCCTTCTGGCTGTTTTTCGCCGACTCGGAAATGAGCCCGTGCGTAATGATTGCCGCCAACAGACCCGCCGCGCCAGGGACAGGATAAAGCATTGCGCCTTGCCCCAAGCCTGCCTTGTCGAAACTCACTACGCCTCGGTACACCACGTTCTCATCTTTCGGTAAACGCAACGACAAGCCGTGGTCGTTATCTATTCGAATTGGTGCATATTGCACCGGTTGGTCCGGGTCATTTGCGGCGAAGGCGACCGGCCCTGCGCTTGTCGCCGCTGCGACGAAAAGTGAGAACCATAGAGGTAGGTAGCGATTTTTTTTCATATTAGCTCTTGCGCTTGATCAACCAGGAAAGAATCCGCAGCAGCCGTTTTGTACGGCCACTGCGGTCACGGGAAGAAATTAGTTGCTAAAGGGCTTGAGGAAGGCGTCTTTGGCCAGCTCGAGCGCTTGGAAATAAGCGTTAGTCAGACCGGGGAATTTTGGCGGCTCATCCCAAGTGCCGTCCGCGCTCTTGTTGATATCGACAGGCAAATACCACTCGTACACATTATTTTTCAAGTTCACCATATAACCGGCGCCCTTCAGTGTGCCTTTGGGGTCGCCGTTGGGGATATAGGCCGCGTAGTTGCGCCACACGCCGATTGCGGCGACGTTAATCACTACCAGCTTATCAATATTGTATTTTTTCTGGATAGACGAAAAGTCTTGGCGTGCGAGATTGGGTGCCTCGCCCTTCGAGGAGGGTAAGTCTGCAACAATCAAGGCTTCTTCAATGAGCACTACCTCTGCGCCTTTTTTGCGCAATATATCGGCAATCTGGTTTTTCAGTTTTGGCAGATCTTCATGCGTCAAAGTCTGGGTGTGGGTGCTCAAAGTTGAGTTGGCGATATTGGCAGCGGCCAAGCACAACAGACAGCCAGCGCCAGGAAATTGGGTATCCACTTTTGGCAACGCGGTCATGGCGACACCGATCTTGCCGGCCTTAGTTGAAATAGCTTCTGATTCGAGCGCCACGGGTAGTTGCGGCTTAGTGGCACACCCACCCAGAAAAAGGCCGATGCAGGCTAATACGATTGCGAAACCACTTTTATTTTTCATGCTAAATCTCCCTTTGGTTTTATTAAATACATCGTCACAGGCCAGTCAAATTTTTTTTCAAAAAATCATTACTCCCGTGTTCGAATAGAAATAGAACACCGTGTAATTCTGCCAAAATAATCAACGGTTGAACAAACTATTCATGCGGCATTACAACAATCATGGACACGCTAAGCGCATCAAAGAAAATAATCCGAAGGCAAAATAATTGGGCGAAAAAAAAGCCAAGTCGATTCGACTTGGCTCAATCCATAAATTATAATTTTTTAATTTAATCAAATAGTTATGATAAATGCTTGCGCGCATTGCGGAACATGCGCATCCACGCGCCGTCCTCTTGCCAATCATCGGGATGCCATGAGTTGGTCACGCTACGGAACACGCGCTCAGGGTGCGGCATGAGGATGGTGAAGCGGCCGTCACGATTGGTGATGCACGACAATCCCTGCGGCGAACCGTTGGGGTTGAGCGGATATTGCTCGGTGACGTTGCCGCTGTGGTCGATGTAACGCCACGCGACGTAGGGCTGTGCGGTGTCGGATTGTTCGCGCGAGGCAAACTCTGCCAAGCCTTCGCCGTGTGCGGTGACGACGGGAATGCGGCTGCCAACCATGCCGTCGAAAAACAGCGACGGGGTTTTTTGCACTTCGACCATCACCATGCGCGCTTCGAATTGCTCGGATTTATTGCGCGCGAAGTGCGGCCAGAATTCGGCGTCGGGAATGATGGATTTTAAGTTGCTCATCATCTGACAACCGTTGCACACGCCGAGCGCAAATGAATCCTTGCGCTTGAAGAAAGCTTCGAATTCGTCGCGCGCGCGCGGATTGAACAAGATGGATTTGGCCCAGCCCTCGCCTGCGCCGAGCACGTCGCCGTAGGAAAATCCGCCGCAGGCAGCGAAGGCTTGGAAATCTTTTAACGACACACGACCAGAAATAATGTCGCTCATGTGTACGTCATGCGCGGCGAAACCGGCGCGATCGAATGCGGCCGCCATCTCCAATTGGCCATTTACGCCTTGCTCACGCAGGATGGCGATGCGCGGTTTTTTTCCGGTTGCGATAAATGGCGCAGCGATGTTGTCATTTTGATCGAACGTCAGTTTGCTGAACAAGCCGCTGTCACGCGCATCGAGAATGCGGTCGTATTCCTGTTGCGCGCATTCGGGGTTGTCGCGTATTTTTTGCAGCTGATACGTGGTCTCGCTCCAAGCGCGATGTAAATCGACGCGCTTTTGCGTGAGCAAGGATCTGGTGCTGCGAATCAATTTTAATTCGTCATTATTGTTGAGCGCGCCGATGATGCTGGCTTCGGCGGACAGGCCCATGTCGCGCAACGTCGCCATCACGCGAGTCCGTTCGCTGCGTTTGATTTGCACCACGGCCCCCAGCTCTTCGTTGAACAGCGCACCGAAAATTTTATCGTTGAAGCGACCCTTGATCAAATCCGGCTGGATTTCATTTTCATCCACGTCGGCCAACATGGCGTCGTAACACAACGCGTCGAGATTCAACGTCACGCCGACGTGCGCGGCGAACATCATTTCGCACACGGTGGTGAACAAGCCGCCGTCGGAGCGGTCGTGATACGCGAGCAATAAACCATCGCGATTGAGTTGTTGAATCGCCGCGAAGAAACTCTTCAGTTTTTGCGCGTCATCGACATCGGGCGCGACGCTGCCGGTCTGGTTATACACCTGCGCCAACGCGGATCCTCCGAGACGATTTTTGCCCTTGCCTAAATCAATCAGCACTAAATCGGTGTCGCCTGCGGCTGCGCGCAACTGAGGTGTGAGCGTCTTGCGCGCATCTTGCACCGGCGCGAAAGCGGAAATAATCAACGACAGCGGCGCGGTGACGGATTTATTGTCTGCGCCGTCCTGCCACGCGGTTTTCATCGACAGCGAATCTTTGCCGACCGGAATGCTGATGCCTAATGCCGGACATAATTCCATGCCAATCGCTTTTACTGTGTCGAACAACACCGCCTCTTCGCCCGCCACTCCTGCCGCCGCCATCCAGTTGGCGGACAATTTTATGTCGCCGATTTTGGCGATGTCTGCAGCGGCAATATTGGTAATCGCTTCGCCCACCGCCATGCGACCCGATGCGGGCCCATTGATAACAGCGATCGGTGTGCGCTCGCCCATCGCCATCGCTTCGCCTTTATACGTGTCGTACGCGACGGTGGTCACGGCGACGTCGGCCACCGGCACTTGCCATGGGCCGACCATTTGGTCGCGCGCGGTCATGCCGCCAACACTGCGATCACCGATGCTGATCAAAAATGTTTTGTCTGCCACCGTAGGTAATCGCAACACGCGATACGCGGCGTCTTTTAAATCGAGCTCGTGTACATCGAATGCTGCAAATTCTTTCTCGACATGTTTTACGTCGCGCAACATTTTCGGCGGCTTGCCGAGCAATACATCCATCGGCATATCGACCGGCGCGTTATTAAAATATTTGTCTTCGAGTTTGAGTTGATGCTCTTGCGTGGCCACGCCGACGACGGCAAACGGGCAGCGCTCTCTATTACATAAGCCTTTGAATAAATTAATATTTTTTGCATCGATCGCGAGCACGTAACGCTCCTGCGATTCGTTGCTCCAGATTTGCATCGGGCTCATGCCGCGCTCTTCAATATGTATCGCGCGCAAATCAAACGTCGCGCCAACACCACCGCCGTGCGCTAATTCAGGAAACGCATTCGACAAGCCTCCCGCGCCGACATCGTGTACCGACAAAATCGGATTGTCGTCGCCCATGCGCCAGCACGCGTCGATCACTTCCTGGCAGCGCCGTTCCATTTCGGCATTGGCGCGTTGCACTGATGCGAAATCAAGATTCTCCGTGTTGCTACCGCTCGTCATGCTCGACGCTGCGCCGCCGCCGAGGCCGATCAACATGCCGGGTCCGCCGAGCTGAATGAATAACACGCCGGGCGACAACATTTTTTTATGCGAATGTTTGGCGGAAATATTGCCGAGACCACCGGCGATCATGATCGGCTTGTGATAACCATACATTGCGCCATTGGATTTTTCTTCGTAAGTGCGGAAGTAACCGCACAAATTCGGTCGGCCGAATTCGTTGTTGAACGCCGCGCCGCCGATGGGGCCATCTATCATGATTTGCAAAGCCGAGGCGATGCGCTCCGGTTTGCCATAAGTATTTTTTTCCCAAGGCTGCGTAAAGCCGGGGATAGACAAGTTGGAAACAGAAAATCCGGCAAGGCCGGCCTTGGGTTTCGCGCCAGTGCCGGTCGCGCCTTCGTCACGGATTTCACCGCCGCTGCCGGTGCCGGCGCCGGGATGCGGCGCGATCGCGGTCGGGTGGTTATGCGTTTCGACTTTCATCAGAATGTGCGTGAGGTCGGTGACACGGCCATACTCACCTTTTGTATTCGGATATAAGCGCTCGACTTCTGCACCTTCGATCACAGAAGAATTATCCGAGTAGGCCACGACCGTTCCCTGCGGATGCAATTTGTGCGTATTGCGGATCATGCCGAACAGGGAAATATCCTGCGCCTTGCCGTCTATGACCCAATCCGCATTGAAAATTTTATGTCGGCAATGTTCCGAGTTGGCTTGCGCGAACATCATCAATTCGACATCGCTTGGATTGCGTTTGAGTTTGTTGAAGTTTTCAAAAAGATAATCGATCTCGTCCGGCGATAGGGCAAGGCCAAGGGTTTTATTCGCCGCTTCGAGCGCGGTTTTTCCGCCGCCAATCATATCGACGCTTTGCAACGGCGCGGGTTCGACGTGATGAAATAATTTATTCGCCTCGCTAAAGTCAGTCACCACCACTTCGATCATGCGGTCATGAATCAGCGGCAACAATACTGTTTTCTCGTCGGCCGTCAGCGGTTTGCCATCACGCTTGCGTACTGAATACGCGACGCCGCGCTCAAGCCGATTCAATGCGTCTAATCCGCAATGTTTGGCAATATCACTCGCTTTGCTCGACCACGGCGATATCGTGCCGAAGCGCGGTAAAACTAAAAACACTTCGCCGGTTGCTGCTTCGGCGGCATGTTCGTAAGTCAGAATTTTTTCCAGCACATTTTTTTCAGACTCATTCAGCTCGCGCGTTACTTCGGCGAAATGCCAGTAGGCCGCCGTAATATTTTGCAGGGCAGGAAATACCGAAGTAAGAGAGTGCTGAAGCTTGGCGATACGAAATGGGGAGAGTGCGGAGGGGCCGGGCAAGTTCAAGACAGAATACATGGCGGTGGGCAGGAGTTACAAAGCCGAATTATACCCCGCACGATGAACGCTGACCACGCGTCACAGGATTTGCAAAGAAATAACCCCTAAGATTGACCGCAAAGCGGACAAATAATTCCCTGTTGCACTTTTGCAAAACAATCGTAAATATTCATGTATTTCAAGGATTAAGGCTTACTTTTACGATTTCCCTGACATAGACTTTGCCTGCGTAGTTGGAGAGCGGGCCAGCTCATCGGCCTCATCCTCAATTTTCGTATCTAGCATCAATAACCAGTAAGAAAGGAAGCACCATGAATCGTTCGATGATCGCAATCGCAGCTTTATCAGCTCTCACCACCACCGGTGCGATGGCTGGCCCCATTCCTACCGACGGCCTTTGGCGCGGTAATGTGGGCGGCTCCTTGTCCCTCACTTCGGGCAACTCCAAATCCACCAACCTCGCAGTTGGCACCGACGCCGTATCTGCCGATGCAATGGGCAAGACGACACTCTACCTGAACGCGTTGCGCGCCAGCTCTGAAGTGGCCGGCATCAGCAACACTACGGCCAATGTGCTGCGCGGCGGCGGACGCTATGAATATAATTTGTCGCCGCAAATGTTCGGTTTCGGTTCGCTTGATCTTGAGCGCGACCCGATTCAAAAACTGAATCTGCGTAGCGCACTCGGCGCAGGCGTGGGCTACCATGTGCTGAATACGGCCGACACTTTGTTTGATGTGTTCGGCGGCTTGGGTTACAAAACCGAACGTTATGATCTGCCCGCACCGGCGGACTCAAATAACGCAACGGAGTTGATTTTAGGTGAAGAATCCAACCACAAGTTGTCCGACACCAACAGCTTTAAGCAGCGTTTGTCGCTGTATCCGAACCTCAAAAATTCGGGCGAATACCGCGCTGTGTTTGATGCCGGTTACACCACGGCGATTGCCGGCGGTCTGAACCTCAATGTCGGTTTAAGCGATCGTTATAATTCGCAAGCACCAGCGGGCGCGAAGAAAAACGATTTGCTGTTCACCACTGGCGTCAGTATGAAGTTCGGCGCGCCAGCCAAGTAAATTGTTTGGTTAAACACTCAATGCCCGTTGCGCAAGCAGCGGGCGTTTTGTTTTAAAAAAGCATCAAGGACTTTTCCAGCGCAGGTAAACGCGCAGATCGCGAAAACTATTGGGGTCGAGCATGTCAGGCAAAATAAGCATATAACGCGTGAAATATTGCGACTCAAGACGATAGGCCAAGGTGGTGAGATAGGGCGCAACAAAACTGCCGGGCCGCAACGATGCAGTAATCCACTCGCCGCTTTGCCATTGCAATTCGAGTTTGGCATCGGGCAAGTATTTGAGCGACACCACTGACTGAGGCGAAAGTTTGAACGCGTCGCGGCGCAGATAAAACAGCAGACTAGCGCCAACCAAGGACGAAACAGCAAAACGCACGCTGAGGGAAAACGGCAGCAGCCAGATGACCAGTAGGCTCAACATATGAACGGCCACCAGTAGCTGCATAAGTCGAGCGGATTTTGAAAGCGCTATAATAGGCATGAAACCAACCAATATTTAGTCGAACGACATTATCAGCCGGGAAATATTTCTCGGCAAGAATGACTCAGGAACTCTAGGCAAATGGACGCAGAAAAAAATATCGTAGTTGAACTGGCATCGTTCGGACTCATCCGCTTCAGCGGTGAGGACGCGCAAAAGTTTTTACACGGACAATTATCCAACAGCGTGGAAAAACTCGGCGCGAACCAAGCGCAATACACTAGCTACAACTCGCCCAAAGGCCGCATGATGGCGTCGATGCTGCTATGGCGAGACGGTGATGATTACATGATGCTGCTGCCCGCCGCGCTACGCGAGAGCATTCAAAAACGTTTGAGCATGTTTGTCATGCGCGCTAAAGTTAAAGTCACGGATGCTACGGCGGAGTCCGCGATTATCGGCCTCGCGGGAAAAACAACGGCGCAAACTGTCGCTGAATTGACCGGACTCAAAGTCGAGGGTGCCATGCAATCCAGCGCCAACGAAACGTGCCGCGCTATCCAATTGGATGCTGAGCGTATTTTGCTCATCATCAAACATCCGGCTAAAGCCGTGGTGGAAAAAATCAGCCAACGCGCGGACAAAGGCGATGCGAATACGTGGACCCTGCTCGACATTCGCGCGGGCATTGCGTGGATCACCTCCGCCACGCAAGAACAGTTCGTTGCGCAAATGACCAACTACGAACTTATCGGCGGCGTCGATTTCAAAAAGGGCTGTTATCCCGGGCAGGAAATTGTCGCGCGCACGCAATATCTCGGTAAACTCAAGCGCAGGATGTATCGCATTCAGGTCAACGGCATCGATAATCTGAACGCGGGTGATGGACTGTATAGCGCAGATTTTGAAGGCCAAGCGAGCGGTATGATTGTGAACGCTGCGTTATTAGCGCAAGGTGGATATGAAGCCTTGGCGGTGATACAAATCGACAGCGCCGCGACGCAAACGGTCCACGCCAAATCTGCCACTGGGCCGGCGGTAAAAATGATGTCATTGCCTTACACCGTTGTCTAATTTTTAATCGTTAAGGATACATAGATGAGTACATCCTATTTCATTCACTACCCGATAAAAGGCGAGCACGCGTCCACGATAGAGGCACGCTTGCGCGGCGTACACTCCACGTTGCTGCTGCAGCTCGGGGTCAAAGCGCGTCTGGTTAAAAACGTCGATGACCCCTTATTGTGGATGGAAATTTACGACAATATTGTCGGCATGTCGGCGTTCGAAAGCCTGCTCGATCAGCAACTCGATGACAACGGCATATTTGATTTGCTGTCGCGTGAAGAGCGCAAGGTCGGACGCTTTCGCTACTGATAATCAATACACCAGACGCATCATGCGATGCGGTATGTCCGCGTCAAGATAGGTTTCACCCTCGGCGACAAATCCTAAGCTTGCATAAAACGCCATGGCGCGCACTTGTGCGCTCAACTTGGCATCAGCATGGCCATTAAATTTATTCAATTTAATCAAATACTTAATTAATTCACTGCCTACACCTTTGCCTCGCCAGCGTTTCAACACCGCGACGCGGCCAATATGGCCATCAGCCAACAATCGCGCGGTGCCAATCGCTTTCCCGCTTGCATCCAGCGCAAGCAGGTGAACACAAATCGGATCGTGCTCATCCCATTCCAGCGCCTCTGGAATATTTTGCTCGCGGACAAAAACCTCGCGGCGGACTTCCTTGAGCAAGCTTTCGTCGTGACGCCATTGCGCCGGGCGCAAAGCGAAATCTTGGTCAGACTGACGGTCAGTTATGGGTCTCATTGAAGGCTCTAATCAGATTAATAAAGGGATTTTACCCACACTTACTCTAGGAATCCCCGCTTTACGCCCGAATAGCTGGCATTAGCCTAATAAATATCCTATGCTGTATTTTACAGTGGTAGCACTTACTGAATATTAAGGTTGTCGTCAAAACATGCACAATTTTTCCTGGCTGCCCAAAGACGATCCCAAGCAAGTCATCCGCATCAGCCGCGTCATGCTGGCTTTCGGCTACTCCATTTTGTATCTGATCTCCCTCTCACTGTTTTACTGGCAAGACAAAGTCCCTTTACCCATCCTACTTGAAACCTGCGCCGTCGTTTTCGTATTGATTACTACCTTCTACCTAGTATTTCGCTTTGACTTAAACAAGAAATTTGCCGATCAAAGCCTGACGTCGATGCAGTTGCTGATGTCGATTGTCACGATGCAATATGTGATTTATTTTGCACCGGAAACGCGCGTGGTGTATGTGGTATTTCTGCTTATCTCACTGATGTTCGGCATGTTGCGCCTCGGCACGCGTGAATTGCTGATACTCGGTGCATTAGCCTTGCTCGGCTATCTGGGCTTATCCGTTACACGCTTTCTCGTGAATAATGACACGGCATTGCTACGCATGGATTTGCTCGCCTGGTTTGTCTTGGCCATCACGCTGCCCTCCTTCATTCTCATGGGCGCCCGCGTGCGCAAGCTGCGCACAGAATTGCGCGAGACCAATTACCGCCTCGAAGGCAGCGAAAATCTGGCGCAAATCGATGAGCTGACCGGCATATTTAACCGCCGCTTTCTTACCAGCGCCATGCACAATGAGAAAGTCCGCTGCGATGTCGCCGGTGGAACATTCTGCGTCTGCATTTTGGATATCGATCATTTCAAATTGGTAAACGATAACATCGGCCATCTGGCGGGTGATGAAGTGCTTAAAACCTTCGCCAAAGAAATACAAAAAGAACTGCGCGAATCGGATATTTTTGGGCGTTACGGCGGCGAAGAATTTGTGCAGATTCTTGCTAACACCACGCTGGAAGGCGGGCTAATCCACGCAGAGCGCACGCGCAGCCAAGTGGAAAAAATTCGCTACCCGCAATTCGACATTGATTTTCACATCACCGTGTCGATCGGCGTCGCCCAATACGAAAAAGGCGAACCGGTATTACACACCTTCGCGCGCGCCGACGACGCGTTATATCAAGCCAAAGAAGAGGGACGCAATAAAGTAAACTGGGGGAAATTTGGTATCCGCGCAAATCCTTCAGGGGCAGAAAATCAGCAGATAAC
>JAYVJD010000111.1:0-4786 GCA_043769625.1 Pseudomonadota bacterium
GATGCTGACGAGTTCGTTGGCGATGTTGTGGGCGCTGAACTTGACGAGTCTCACGAATGATACCTCCTGGGTCTAGAGAGTATGTAATCAGCAATTGGCGTGCCATTCCCGACCACCGGCTTGTATTTACTTTAAGTCTTTTATTACACTGAGAAATTACCAATACAATGATTTGCGACGCCCCTCCCGATGACGGATTGGGTGTCGCTAAATCAGACGCATGCTTGGTACATCTACGGGCTCACGACGTCCCGATTCGCGACAACGGTGTGTCATTGGCAATCTAGGGAGTCGCCGGCACAGCTCATCAAAGCAATCCAAGAATTGATTTATCTACGTCATTTGCCTGCAGTCCCATGCAATACAGTGTAAGCAGCTATTGAACACATATAGCAGCCGCATACTGATATTTTTATTGCCAACCAACTCCACGCATCGGTTTTTTTCTCTGCCAGCTTCCGACTCGTTGGAACCAAGGGGCGAAAGTTGGCAAAACCATGTTGCTCCAGGCGTTCGGCATCTATCTTGTAGCTTTTAGCAAAAGTTAAGCGACATCGGGACGTGTGCGCCGCCATCGACCTACTCCTTCTTGCTTGATGGACTAGCCGAATGTCTTCTTTCAAGCAAATTAGCCAATGTCGGCTTTGAGCCGATTATGCCTGTTGAGCATTATCTCAATAGCAGCCGTTCATTCTCATGCCTGGCCATGATCGTGTGCAGTGCGCACGCTACGCTTACACTTTCTGTCGCTTATCGATGATCCTTCTGGCTTTGCCAGCCGAGCGTTCTACGCCGCCGATATCGTGAACATGCACTGTGCTACTGACCCCGATGTAGGCTTTGATGTTGTGTGCCAAGGCATCGGCTTCGTGTTTCCGGTCTAGTTCGTTGAGCAATGCGTATTCGGGTTTGAGTTCGACTTGCACGTCGAGTTGGTCGAGGTGTGCTTCGCGGCTAACTATTAACTGGTAATACGGCGCGAGCTTGGCCTGCTTTAATAATAGTTCTTCGATTTGCGTTGGGAATACGTTGACGCCGCGAATGATGAGCATGTCGTCGGAGCGGCCGGTGATTTTGTCCATGCGGCGCATGGTGCGCGCGGTGCCGGCTAACAGGCGCGTGAGGTCGCGCGTACGGTAACGGATGATGGGTAGCGCTTCTTTGGTGAGCGAGGTGAACACCAGTTCGCCTGCTTCTCCGTCGGGCAATACTTCGCCGGTTTCCGGGTTGATGATTTCGGGGTAAAAATGATCTTCCCAAATGTGCGGGCCGTCTTTGGCTTCGATGCATTCGTTCGCTACGCCGGGGCCGATGACTTCGGATAAACCGTAAATATCCACCGCGTCGATGGCGAAACGCGATTCGATTTCGCGTCGCATGGCGTCGGTCCACGGCTCTGCGCCGAATATGCCGATGCGCAATGAACTCTCGGTCGGATTGAAACCCTGCCGTTGCATTTCTTCCGCGATGTTGAGCATGTACGACGGGGTGACCATGATGATGTCGGGTTTGAAGTCGATGATGAGTTGTACTTGTTTTTCCGTCTGTCCGCCCGACATCGGTATCACCGTTGCGCCGAGTTTTTCCGCGCCGTAATGCGCGCCGAGTCCGCCAGTGAATAGGCCGTAGCCATACGCGACGTGCACGATGTCGGATTTGCGTCCGCCCGATGCGCGGATGGAACGCGCCATCACACTCGCCCACATGTCGATGTCGTTTTGGGTGTAGCCGACGACGGTTGGTTTACCCGTAGTCCCGCTCGACGCATGCACGCGCACCACTTGCTCCATCGGCACGGCGAACATGCCAAAAGGATAGTTTTCGCGCAGATCGTGTTTAGTGGTGAACGGGAATTTCGCCAGGTCAGCGAGAGTTTTCAAATCGCTTGGGTGCACGCCTACGGCGTCGAATTTCTTTTTATAGTGCGGCACATTTTCGTAAGCGTGCTTGAGCGACCATTGCATGCGTTGCAATTGCAAGGCTTGCAACTCATCGCGGCTTGCGCGTTCGATCGGTTCGAGTTCGTGCGGCTGCGGCGGAAATGTTTTATTTTTGGCCACGATTATTCTGCCTCTTGCGTCAATCCGGGAACCAGCACGCCTTTGATGCGCCCTGATTTGCCGCGAAATACTGCGATGGTTTTTCTGTGTTGGTCGGTAACGACGACATCGTAAATCCCGCTGCGACCAACCAAGGTTTGCTCTTGCGCAGCAGCCGTTAACACATCATGTAATTTGGCTGGCGCGAGGTATTCAATGTTGCATCCAGCCGCAACGGTGTTGAGATTATAACTATTGCATGCATGCGCAAACGCGGTATCCGCCAAAGTAAAAATCATGCCGCCGTGACAAATGTCATGACCATTCACCATCATCTGTTTGACTGTCATGATCAGCTTTGCGTATCCCGGTTTTATTTCAGCAACGGATATACCAAGATGATGTGCGGCGTGGTCGCGTTCATGCATGGCGCGGCTGGCGGCTTCGGCGATGGTTTGTGGCGTGTTATTCGATGTCATTGTAAGTATTTGATTATATTCAATTATTTTCCAGTAAATTTCGGCCCACGTTTTTGCACAAACGCCGACACGCCTTCGCGGAAATCATCGCTCTGCCCGGCTATCCTTTGCAAATCGCGCTCAGTGTCGAGCTGTTGATCGAGACTATTTGCACCCGAAGCGTATAAGGCGCGCTTGGTTAACGCGAGGCCTTTGGTTGGTTGCGTGGCGAAATGTTTTGCCAGTTTCATTGCTTCGTCTTGCAGCTTGTCGTCGTCAATACATTTCCAAATCAAACCCCACTGCTCGGCTTGTTCGGCGCTGAGTTTGTCGCCGAGCATGGCGAGGCCCATTGCGCGCGCGTTGCCGACGAGTCGCGGCAGAAAATAGGTGCCGCCGCAATCGGGGATCAAACCAATTTTGCAAAACGCTTGCACAAAACTTGCCGAGCGCGCGGCCAAGACCATGTCGCACGCCAGCGCGAAATTCGCACCGGCACCCGCCGCCACGCCGTTCACCGCCGCAATCACCGGAAAAGGCAAGGCGCGTAATGTGCGAACCAAGGGATTGTAATTGGTGTCGAGCGTATGGCCGAGGTCAGGTGGCGGGGCGTCAGCGGCGACATTGCGATCGGATAAATCCTGCCCGGCGCAAAACCCCCGCCCTGCTCCCGTGATAAGCAGAGCACGCACACTTTTATCGTTGGAAATTTTTTCCAGCGCGGCACGCAATTGATGATGCATCTCGACATTGAAACTATTCAGTTTGTCCGGACGGTTTAATGTCAGCTTGGCGACGCCGTCGGTGATGTCCAGCAGGATGGAGTTTTCACTCATACAGGATTCCCGTTTTTATTTATCTCGATAGCGGATTATCACCATTCGGCAGAACGGATACAATAGGCAACATATTGCAAGGAAATCCCATGCCCATTTACGAAATCGACGGCTTGATTCCCGTCATCCACCCCAGCGCCTACGTCCACCCGACTGCCGTGATCATCGGCGATGTGATTATCGGCCCCGATTGCTATGTCGGCCCAACGGCCTGTTTGCGCGGCGATTTTGGCCGTTTGATTTTGGAGCAAGGCGCGAACGTGCAGGACTCGTGCGTGATGCACGGTTTTGTCGGCGAAGATACGGTGATTGAAGTCGATGGACACATCGGCCACGGCGCGATTATCCACGGCGCGCGCGTCAAACGTAACGCGATGGTCGGTATGAATGCGGTGGTAATGGACGGCGCGGTGGTCGGTGAAAATTCCATCGTCGCTGCCAGCGCCTTTGTCAAAGCGAAAATGATTATTCCGCCGCGCACGCTCGTCGCCGGCGTGCCGGGAAAAATCATGCGCGAATTATCCGATGAGGAGATTAAATGGAAATCAGACGGCACGGCGATGTACCACCAGCTGACTTTGCGTTCGTTCGCGTCGATGCGCGAAACGCAAGCGCTGACAGAAGTCGAACCCAACCGAAAGCGCGTGGACGTTGACGCGATCATGCCAAAATATACGACCAAAAACGATTAACCACAGAGACACAGAGAAAAGCAAAGCGAGATATTCTTTTCTGGACGTTATACATGACAGTAGTTGACCAACAAACAGCAGATCCTTCGCTCCGCTCGGGATGGCCAGTATTTTTTTTGCCTTTCTCTGTGTCTCTGTGTCTCTGTGCCTCCGTGCCTCCGTGCCTCTGCGGTAGATTTTGAACTTAATCAAAAAGGAAAACATCATGGCCTACGAAAATATTCTCACTGAAACGCGCGGCAAAGTCGGCATCATTCGCCTCAACCGCCCTGCCGCCTTGAACGCGTTGAACGGACAATTGATGGACGAGCTCAGCGACGCGATTAACCACTTCGAAAAAAATCCCGCCATCGGCGCGATGGTGATTACCGGTAACGAAAAAGCTTTCGCCGCCGGCGCTGACATCAAGGCGATGAAAGATTCCAATTACATGGACGTGTATCTCGGCGACTTTATCACCGCCAATTGGGAGCGCGTCACCAGCGCGCGCAATCCGATCATCGCTGCCGTCGCCGGTTATGCGCTCGGTGGCGGTTGCGAATTGGCGATGATGTGCGATTTTATTTTGGCTGCGGACACGGCGAAATTCGGCCAGCCGGAAATCAATCTCGGCACCATACCCGGCGCAGGCGGCACGCAACGTCTGACGCGCTTTGTCGGCAAATCGAAAGCGATGGAAATGGTGTTGACCGGCCGCATGATCGATGCCGTGGAAGCGGAGCGCAGCGGCCTCGTGTCGCGCATCGTACCTGCGGCCGATT
>JAYVJD010000112.1:0-12236 GCA_043769625.1 Pseudomonadota bacterium
AGTAGTACGCATCAAGCCGATTTATTTGCCGCGCCTGCCGCAGAGGAGCCGGCGTTACACGCCGCGCTGGAAAAATTGCACATGCTCAAACCCGACGAACTCTCACCGAAACAAGCACTCGAATGGCTGTATCAATTGAAAAAATTGGCTGATGAATAATTGTGTGACTCGACTTGTATCACTCGCCCTCACCGCGTTAGCGCTGTGCTCGATCTCATTTTCGGTTGGCGCTCAAGCCAAACCGTTTTCGTTCGCGCTGATGGGCGACGTGCCGTATCACGACGGCGAAATTCTCGATGTGGAGCGGATGATCGGGGAAATCGGCGGTGAGAATATTTCTTTCGTCGTGCATGTCGGTGATTTCAAAGATGGACATAGCCCTTGCACTGACGAGCTGTTTCGCCAGCGCAAGCAACTGTTCGATACCTCGGCGCAGCCCTTTATTTTTGTCCCTGGCGATAACGATTGGACTGACTGCACTCGTAAAGCGGCCGGCAGCTATGTGGCGAAAGAACGCTTGAACGCATTGCGTGATTTATTTTTTGCCACCAATCAAAGTTTGGGGCGCAAAAAATTAACCCTGCAGCAACAAAGTGACGACCCCGCATTTAAACTGTATCGCGAGAATCTACGTTGGTCGCAAGACGGCGTTTTGTTCGCCTCGCTCAATGTGCCGGGGAGCAATAACAATACTGGCTTTAATGTAGAGAATGACGAAGTAGCTCGCCTGCGTAATCTCGCGAATGCCGCATGGATTAAACAAGCTTTCGATCTGGCGAAAAAAAATAATATGGCTGGTGTAATGTTTTTTATTCAAGCTGACCCCACGTTTGACTACGGCATTCAACATCAAGGCTTGCGCGCGTATTGGGGCCTGCTCGATCAATTGCGCGACGAAACAGAAAAATTTTCCGGCCAGGTAGTGCTGGCACATGGCGACACGCATTTCTATCGTGTCGATCAACCGTTACGCGATATCCACAAAGGCTCGCGCGTAAAAAATTTCACCCGTGTCGAAGTGTTCGGCTCACCCGCGATTAACTGGATCAGAGTGCGCGTGGATGCCACCACGAAAGAGGTATTTCGGTTTGAGCCGGGAAGATAAAATATCAATTGAATTGGATACTTACTACCAAGACAAAAACGGCGCTGATGCGCCGTTTTTGTTATTGAATACGAAAGAAAATTGAGTACCGGAGAATCAAAATCAGCCGGTGCAGTAGCTTTCTCAACATGGCCAGCAGTATGGCGAAAAGCGTAGCGAGCTGGTTGAGTTTGATTTGAGGAACGGAAACGTACATTCGTACGCCCTGTACCGGAGAATCAAAATCAGCCGGCGCAGTAGCTTTGCGCCATGCTGATCAGTGGACGTGCCCGTGTTCGCCGTGTACATGGCCGTGATGCAACTCTTCTTCTGTCGCTTGACGTACTTCGGCCACGGTACATTTGAAATTCAAGGTCATACCAGCCAAAGGATGGTTGCCATCGACGATGACTTTGTCGTCGGCAATGTCGGTGACGGTGTACAAAATATAATCTTCGTCGTCTTCGCCTTCTGCGCCGCCTTCAAACTGCATGCCGACGGCTACGTTGGCCGGGAACATGTCGCGCGGCTCTACGCGCATCAGGTTTTCGTCGTATTCGCCGAACGCATCGTCCGGCTCCATGCGCACGCTGACGGCATCGCCGACGCTTTTGCCGTGCAGTGCTTCTTCGACCAATGGAAATACGCCGTCGTAGCCGCCGTGCACATAGCTCATGACCGGGTCACCTTTTTCGAGTTGATTGCCTTCGGCATCGGTGAGTTCATAACGAATGGTGACAACTGAATTTTTTGCGATTTGCATTACTTGAGCTCCTTGATGATTTTCAAAATTTCTGCTGCGTGCCCGCGTGGGTTCACATCGTGGTTCACATGGCGGAGCACGCCGTGGTTATCGATAATGAAAGTGGCGCGGACAATACACATTTTTTTAACGCCGTCTTTTTCTTTTTCTTGCAACACGCCGTATTTCTTGCACGCGACATGCTCGGTATCGGCCAACAATTGCACCGATAAACCATGCTTGTCGCGGAAACTGGCGTGCGACAAACTGTCATCGGCCGAGATACCAAACACTTGTGTCTTGTGCTTGTCGAATTCGTCTTCCAAGTCGGTAAATTCCTGCGCCTGCAGCGTGCAGCCGGGCGTATCGTCCTTGGGATAAAAATACAACACGACATGCTGCTTGCCCTTATATGAGGACAAGCTGACCATTTCCATCGCCGCGTCAGGCAAGCTGAACTGCGGGGCGGGGCGGCCTATTTCGAGCATGGCGCACTCCTTTTCATATAGTTGCATTTTAACTTATTTCAAGTGCGACAGGAAAATTTGCCATCTGCATGGCATGAACTAATTCGTCGCGACACAATAGTTATAGAATAGCGAAAAATGATCAGGGCTATTTATCCTATGCGGACACAAAAATTATCGCAACTTGGCGGACTCAGCGCCGCGCAATTCCTGCGCGACTACTGGCAGAAAAAACCTTTGCTGGTACGCGATGCGTTTGCCGATTTCAGCGGCTTGCTGCCAATCAAAGACTTGCTCGCCCTCGCGCAAGACGACGATGTGCAATCGCGCCTGGTGCAAAAGAACGGTACGCAGTGGGATTTGCAGCACGGGCCATTCAGTAAAAAACAATTCAAATCGCTGCCGCCAAAAAATTGGACACTATTGGTGCAGGAACTGAATCATCTTCTGCCTTCTGCCACCGCGCTGTTACAACAATTTTCCTTTATTCCGCATGCGCGACTTGACGATGTGATGGTGAGCTATGCCGTTCCTGGCGGCGGCGTTGGTGCGCATGTGGATTCCTATGATGTGTTTTTACTCCAAGGCGAAGGCACGCGGCAGTGGGAAATTTCTGATCAGACGGATTTGGCGCTGGTGGCAGACGCGCCGCTCAAACTATTAAAAAAATTTACCCCGCAACAAACCTGGACGCTCGGCCCCGGCGATATGCTGTATCTGCCGCCGCGTTACGCGCACAAAGGCACGGCAGTAACGGCGTGCACAACGTATTCGATTGGCTTTCGCGCGCCGTCGCAGCAGGAGCTGGTGACGCAATTTCTTATCTACTTGCAAGACCATTTAACCATTGACGGAATGTACGCCGATCCGGATTTAAAAGTACAAAATCACCCGGCTGAAATCAGTCACGCGATGCTCAAACAGACTGCCGCAATACTTAGAAAAATTAAATATAATCAAGAACTTATTCAATTATTCCTTGGCTCGTATTTAACCGAACCCAAACCGCACATCTTTTTTGCCCCACCAGAAAAGGACTTGAGCGAAAAAATATTTTTTGCGCAAGCGAGCAAATCCGGCGTCTTGCTGGCGGCACAAAGCTTACTGCTGTTTAGACAGAAACAATTTTTTATTAACGGCGAGGCATTTACGGCCGATCCAGCGGAGCAAGCATTTTTTAGGCAGCTCGCTGACACGCGCCAAGCAGCGATAGCCAAAACTACGCCTGCGCCGGTGGTTGCGCGCTTGTGCGATTGGTACAATAATGGTTGGGTTCAATTTACTAGTCTGACGCGCGGATAAACTGATGGTGTCCAGCCTCCACCAAAGCAACCCACCGCCGACCAGCTACCGCCGGTTCGACAGCATGGCGGACTCCTTGATTGCGATTGAGGACATTATCGGCACCGCTGCCCAGCGCATTCGTATTTTCGATATTTCCCTCGCAGACTATGACTTTAATTCGCCGCAACGCGTCGAACAACTGGCGCAGTTTCTACGCCAGGGACGCAATCGACGGATTGAAATTATTCTGCATAAGACCAGCTTTCTCGAGCGCCAGGCACCGCGCTTTAATACCCTGCTGCGCACGTATTCGCATGGCATCGAAATCCGCAAAACCACCCACGCCGCCCACAGCGCGACGAATGCTTTTGTCGTCGCCGACAATCATAGTTATTGGCATCGCCTGCACACCGACCACGCGCGCGCCGTTGCCGCGATTAACGACGCACAAGGCGCGAGCGGTCTGTTATTCCGCTTCGCCGAGCTGATGGAAGCGTCGGAGCCGGGTTTCAGCGCCACCACGCTTGGTCTCTAGCCGCCAAAATTCAGTGAAACCCTGCGCAGATTTGCCTGTCTCAGCTTTTCAAACATTCGATTGAAAATTCGCTAACCTGTCTTGCAAAACCTGCTGTTATGCAGCATAATTGAAAAGTTTCACAACGCCTTAATAATCATATGGATAATGCACCCGTTACGGTCAATTATCGGATGATGTGACAAACCCAAATTTTGTTTAACCACTCTCGAAGGAATATACGAATGAAATACTCACTCTTGTTATCTGCTGTTCTGGCCACTGCCGTTGCTGCTTGCGGTCAAAAAGTTGAAGCCCCTAAAGTTGAAGCGCCTAAAGTTGAAATGCCTAAAGCGGTTGAAGCGGCAAAAGACGCTGCTGCAAGCGCCGCCTCCGCTGCTGCTGACGCGGCTAAAAATGCTGCTGGTTCTGCTGTTGATGCAGCTAAAAATGCTGCTTCGACTGGCGCTGCTGCCGGTGTTGCTGGTATGGCCGGTGCTGCTACCGACGCCGCTAAAGCTGCTGGTGCTGCTGGTGCCGACGCTGCTAAAGACGCCGCTGCTAAAGCCGTTGACGCTGCTAAAGAAGCTGCTGGTAAAGCCGTTGAAGCTGCTAAAGACGCAGCTGCCAAGAAGTAATTTACCGCAAGGTAAGACGAAAAAGCCGACTTTCGAGTCGGCTTTTTTTATGTGCTGCAAATTTGCATTACACGCTTTAATTACGCTGCTTTAACGCAGCTCGCGCCAGGCAAATCCATCCTTCTGCCCGGCTACGCCGATCCAATCCGCTGCACAGCCGAGCGCCCCGGCCAGTGCGGCGCAAGCCAATTCCGGCGTATTATTTTTTTTGCTCAAGTGCGCGGCGATGACATGCTGCATTTTTTTGTGGCCGACCTTTTGCAATAGCCCCGCTGCTGCGCGGTTATCCAGATGGCCGAGCCGTCCCGACACGCGCTGCTTGAGTCCCTGCGGATACGGCCCGGCCATGAGCAAATCCAGATCGTGATTGCATTCGAGCACCAGTGCATCGAGGTCAGCCAAGCTGGTTTCAATATGCGGCGTCGAGCAACCCGTGTCGGTCAGCACGCCGAGCCGTTTTGCGCCATCAGAAAAAACAAATTGTGTCGGCTCACGCGCATCATGCGGGACCGGGTAGGGCAAGACTTCAATATCCCCAATATTAAATGGCGCGTGGCTATCGATGATATGGATGGCGTCGTCCGCCCACTGCGTAGGGTCGGTCATGCTGTGCGTGCCGTGGGTGAAATACACCGGGATAGCGTAACGCCGCGCAAGGCGCGCGACGCCGCCGATGTGGTCTGAATGTTCGTGAGTGACGACGATGCCGTCGATTTGATCCGGCTCGAGGCCGATGCGCTGTAAGCGAAAAACCGTTTCGCTGATACTGAAGCCGCAGTCGAGCATCAAGCGTGATGCTGCGACTTCGACAATCAGTGCGTTGCCTTCCGAGCCGCTTCCGAGCGACGCGAAGCGCATGCTTATTTCAACTCATCCAACAGCAGTTTGAGAATACGCTCGGCCGTACCAGATTTTTCTGCCGCGCCTTCCGCATTTTCAACCACGACCTGGGTTACGGCACTTTCTCCGCTGAGGCGAATTCGATACGCCGTGGCGGATTTCTTGTCTTCAGCGCGCCAGAAAGCCAGGCTGTCGAGCAAACCCTTGCCGTCTTTTTTGGCTTCCGCTAGTGGGTCGGCGTAGCGGACAAAATACACGCCTTTGGAGCGATCGCGATCTTCAACGGTAAAGCCGACGCGATCAAGCGCGAGGCCGACACGGCGCCAGGCGCGTTCAAAACTATCGCTCACTACTAACACGGCAAGGCCCTCAGGACTTTGGCGCAAAGCAGCGCGATCCGGCGTTTTTGCGACGGCTGCAGCGGCTGCCACTATAGTTACTTGCGGCGTGCCCAGCTTGGTCATCAATAAGTTCAATACTTCTGCTTCGCGCTCAGGATCCGGCGCGCGCGGCTGCCAGACGGTGCGTTCCTTGGAATCACCGACGTTGACTTCTTCCATGCCGCGATGGCTGATATAAATTTCGGTGGTGCCGGCTTCCGCGCCGCGCTCTAATCGCGTGCGGAATTTGTCGCGCTCAGGCGATGACCACATGCCGTCGAGTACGCGGCCGAGTAAATTGCGAATGGCATCTTGTTTGATTTTGGCGCGATTTTCTTTCCAGTCGGTTTCCATCACGCCGATGTCGGCCTTGAGCGTTGGCAGTTCATAGCCCGCGGTTTTCCAGAAATCGAGCAACATCGGCCACAGTTGTTCCGGAGTGGATTTCACGACCAGCCATCGCTGGGTGCCCGCGCGCTCCATGCGCACATCGCCGCCGGCGGAAGGCAACACACCGCTTTGCGGCGGCAGGGAAGTATTAATTTGTGGCTTGGCCGCGACCTTGCCGATGTCCGACGCGCTCACGGCGCTTTTCACCTCCGGCACAACGTAACGATCATCGCCACCAGGCGTGCTTAAGCCAGGCGGCAGTTCGAGCGGCGCCTGCTTGCCCGCCGTTTGATAGTCCGCTTTGTCGCCGCCAAACCAACCCGCGCAACCACCGAGCATCAGTAACAAAATCAGCGATTGAATGCGCCAAGAATTTTTCGTCATCAGGAAACTTTCACAATTAATGTCAGAAATAATAAATTACACAATGCCCGCGTGTTGCATGGCTTCGCTCACTGCCGCTTGGCTGGCGGCTGAGAGCTCAACCAAAGGCAAACGAATGCCAGACTCAATCAGGCCCATTTTTTTCAGCGCCCATTTAACCGGGATCGGATTCGCTTCGATAAATAGTTTTTGATGCAGGAGCATTAATTTATTGTTTAAAATCAATGCTTTATTTATATCATGATTATGCGCAGCGGTGATCATTTCATGCATCAATTTAGGCGCAACGTTGGCGGTGACGGAGATCGAACCGGCTGCGCCGAGTAAGATCAACGCGAGCTGGCTGCCATCATCACCGCTATACACAGCAAAATTTTTCGGCTTGCGGCGGAGTAAATCAGCGCCGCGCGCGATGTCGCCGGTGGCGTCTTTGATGCCGACGATATTGGATATTTCTGCCAGACGTAACACCGTGTCGTTATGCATATCGGCGACACTGCGGCCCGGCACGTTGTACAGAATATGTGGCATGTCCACTGCTTCGGCGATGGCTTTGAAGTGTTGATACAGACCTTCTTGATTCGGCTTGTTGTAGTAAGGCACTACGGTCAGGCTAAAATCAGCTCCGGCTTGCTTGGCAAACTTCGCCAGCTCAATCGCTTCACGCGTCGAGTTAGCGCCGGTGCCGGCGATGACGGGGATGCGTTTATCGGCGTATTTCACCGAAGCGGCGATTAATTCGCAGTGTTCTTCCGGTGTGACGGTGGGCGATTCGCCAGTCGTGCCGACGATGCCGATGCCGTCGGTGCCTTCTTTGACATGAAAATCAATCAGCGACTTCAGGCGAGGATAGTCCAGCGCGCCATCGGCGAGCATGGGGGTAACGATGGCGACAATACTACCTTTGAGCATGGATGCAACGACCTTGGAAGTAAAGTCGTCAGTTTACCTGAATACGCGCAGGCGATAAATGATTGCGCGCGATCAAGCTTTGAACGCGCAAATGCGCTGAACCATGGCCGGCTTGGGCAGTGCAAAAAAATCATCTTCGTAGGCGAGCACGTGCATCGATCCGCGCACGACGTCGAGCAACTCGCCCGGCTGCAATAAAAAATCGGGGTTACTCGGTTTGCCAAATTTTTCGTTACCGAGGGCGAAGGTTTCGTAAATCAAAACGCCTTGCGGTTTAAGCGCGGCGATGATTTTTGTAAACAGTGGCCGGTGCAAATAGTGGGTCACGACGATCGCGTCGAACTCGCTGTCGCCAAACGGCCATGCGCTGTTTTCCACGTCCATTTCCAGCAGCGTTATATCTGCCGGCAATTTTTGTCCGCGCAATACCTCCACATCGCGATCCAGCGCCACCACATGCAAACCACGTGCGGCCAAATAAAACGCATGTCGCCCAGCGCCGCAAGCCAGATCCAATACGCGCCCATTAATTTGAATCCGTGAAGCCTGTTTAACGACCCAGTCAGACGGCTGGGTCAATACACAATGATTATTCATAAGTATTTGATTAAATTAAAGTATTTCTATTTTCTTATCCAGCCATTGACGGTAAATCTTCCGTCTTCAAATTGCTGGCTGGGGCAGGATACGCGCAGGACTTCATGCATGTTGCGCGCGAGAAAAAACACGATGCTATTGTTAATCGGTGCGATCAGTTTGCACGATTCGGCTTCGACATAATAATTGTTTTCGATACGGCTGTCGTAGAGTTTCAATTCGCCGCCGCTGAACGCTTTCGGTTCGCGGTTAAAATAATAAACATAGGTCAGCTCACGTACTGCCGTTTTATCACTGCCGTTATCGTTGTGGATTTTGTAAAAATCATTTTCATTGTGCGTGGTAAGTTGGCATTCGATGCCGCTAATTTCGAACGGCATGCTGTTCAATTGACGCACGACCTCTGGCACGCAAGCGCGCACCCGATCCAGTATCAGCGGGGAGAATTCCGGGAATTCGTAGATCGCACGCGACCTTCGATAGCCCGGATGTTTATTGATTTCCGTCACCGTTGGCAAAAAATCGTCACGTCGTTGCATGACATATTCCAATACGCCTCGATGCTGATTGGCATTGAGAAAATTTTCAATCTGGACAAAATGCGAAGGAATAATTGTTTCAGCCAGCGCCACGCGCGGCGGCATTTGCTGCCCATACTGCTTCACCAGCATCGGCGGTTCGGTAATGATGCCGGTCAATTGCTGCGCAGAAAAGCACAATGAACTCCGGCCAGCGTCGAGTGGAATTTGGAATAGTCCTTTTGTTGGGTCACCTTGCGCTTGATCGTAAGCCGCCGCATACAGATCATTGAGCAATGAATCTTCCGGCTTGATAAACAAGGTTTGCTGGTGTCCCCCGGATAATAATAAGGTGACTTTGATCGTCTGCTGTTGAACTTGCTCGTTAGCTGACATGACGGCTCTCGCTCCTATGAAAGTTATCAAGAAAACTAGCAAAATAAATTTTAGCGCAACTTTGCATTTTTGAAAATAATAAAGCCGGGGGCTCGCGCCACCCGGCTTCACATTTTCTGCAACGATTTCTTTACGGCCGTTTCAACGCGCCGGTTCCCGTCACGATCGTGCCATTGACGCCGTTTTGTAATTCAAAAACAGTCATCAAACCGCGTGCATCATTGCCTGTAAATTGACCGCGTGCCGTGCCGTTCACGACGGTACCATTGGTGCAATTGACACAGTTACCGTTCAGGCCAATGCCCGGCCCGCCGCCTGCACCTGAAGCACCAGCGCCACTGAAATTAGCAAAAGTGGCTTTATCCGCCTTGCTTGGATCAAGATGCGCGTCCCAAACTTGCGCCGTTTGACCAGTGCCGAATTGTAAATTCACATCGTATTGGGTAATTTTCTGTGCAGAAAAATTCGCCCCGACGGTCATGCTGTTGATCTGGCCATTTTGACCATCGCTTCTCACGGGCGTAGGGCCACCTACATACGTGTATGTCGCCGTCACCAAAGCGGGGTTGGCTTTGTTGCCCGATGCGGCCGCTTTAAGCGCTTCCAATTCCGTCGCGCTAGTCACGTGCGGGCTGTAGATGGTTTGAAATATCCCCGTGACAGTCTGGGCATTCGGGCCCGTAGTCACAGGCACTTTCGCTTCCCAGCGTCCCCAATACACGCCGATATCGGCATTAAAGCCTTGCTGAGACAGCGTGGCATTGATTTTATCAATGGTAATTTTATCGCCCGTCGGCAATACAACACTGCCGCCATCAACGACCACCATGCTGCTGCCAGCTAGATCGGTTGTCGCCTTGAGATTCAAGCTCACGCCATTTCCTGGCTGCACTTGATACACGCCTGTATTGGCAAGCGTAAGCACAGGACTCATCAATAATAATGAATCAACACTGCCCGATCCCGCCGGCGCAGGGCCTGGCACCGAATTCGGGAACGGTATCGACACAGGAATCGGATTCGATACCGGTGTTGCTGTCGGCACTGGCGATGGCGATGGCGAAGTTGTCGGTGAAGGCGATGTGGTCGGCGACGTTGTCGGTGAAGGCGATGTAGTCGGTGACGTCGTCGGTGATGGTGATGTAGTCGGTGACGTTGTCGGTGATGGTAATGTAGTCGGTGACGTTGTCGGTGATGGTAATGTGGTCGGCGACGTTGTCGGTGAAGGCGATGTCGTCGGTGACGTTGTCGGTGAAGGCGATGTGGTCGGTGATGGCGTCGGCGATACTACCGGTGTCGGCGAAGTCACTGGCGTCGGCGTCGTAATCGGCGTGGGCGATATACTAGGTGCAGGTGCCGGCGTTGGGATAGGCGTTACTCTTGGGCTGGTGGCTGCAGGCGGTAGCGGGAAAGGTTTGTTGCCATTGGTGGGGGCCTGGCTTATCGGGTCACGCTGAGGTTGATCGGCTTTGCCAGCATCGACCTGCGGCGTATCTGTCGCGCGGCCGGCGAAAATGCTCGTGGTGCCGGTCAAAAAATCGGGTAGTTTGTCGAGCAAAACCGGGAAAGTGCCAACGCCTGCCGCAAAGCCAGCGCGACCTGGCATGACGATGACTTGACCTTTGTCAGTCTCGATAACCACTGAGCCGCTGTTTACTTTGTCGTAAGTGCCGGGCACGCCGAGCGCCTGCTCGCCCGCTGCCGGAACGGGAATATAGAAGGGCTCGTGGTCCGTACCCCGAATACCAATCGTCGCGGTGGGGGTTTTCACTTTGTAATGTTGTTTATTGCTGCGACCGATTTCACCGGTGACCGCACGGAATCCGCCTTTTACCAACGAATATAATGCGCGTTCGCTGCCGTCGGCTTTACCGTTATATTTATAAGTATCAATTTTGAAGTGGGTGTCGGCCTTGAGGGTGATTTTTCCACCATCTTCCATATTCAGTTGCGCGAGCGAGGCTTTGCTCGAAATAATAGTATCGCCTTCGTTGACTTCAGCGCCTTTAATGGCGCGGCGTTGCTGTTGGTTTTTTTCGATCACCAACACATCGCCCGCGACAAATTGAAAACTGCCGGCAGCGGCAAACACCGTTTGTGGAAAAGCCAACACTAGTGCAATCAGCACTAGCGAGAATTTGCATTGATCTGGGCGATTCTTTTTCACAACATTTACCTCAACAAATAGTAGAACTAAATTTATTGATTGTTATCGTTATTACTACCCCCGCGCTAATGATAACAGCCTCGCTGAAACTTGCTGTTAAGTCATTCACAAGCGAACAAATATAGTTGTTGAATGTGTGGACGATGGACCTTTCGGCACTGTTGCAAAAAAAGTCTCCTTTGCCAAGCATTTTCGCACGTCAAAAAAGCTTAAGGCCATGCAGCTTACACCGCACGGCCTTAAAATATCATATAAATCAAGTAGTTACTATTGACGCTTAATGGTACCCAAGATAGCGCCGCTGGCAATCCCGTCTGGATTAAACAACAAAGGCTTTGCCGGGACCACAACCACGGTTTGTGGTTTCGCTACCGCTACCGCTGGGTCGGTGCGCTGAAGTGCGGCCGCACCGTTCACCACATAGTTATAGTTTCCGTCGGTGTGCAGTTGATAGGTCGTCATTATGCCCTGGGCCTGGTCGCCAGTGAATGCGCCACGCGCTTTGCCGGTAATGGTTGTGCTATTCGTTAAGCTACCCGCCGCATTGAGGCTGCAGTTGGTGCAATAGCCGGCAAGGTCAATACCTAAGCCGCCGCCAAAATAACCGACCGGCAGACTACCCGAAAAACTGGTCGTGGAAGGCGCGCTGCCGCTGAAATTAGCAAACGTTGCGGAAGACGCTTTAAGTGGATCCAAATGCGCATCCCAGATTTGCGCTGCACTACCGGTGCCGAATTGCAGGTTCAAATCATAGGCAGTGATCATCTGCGACGAGAAGTTAGCCGTTACGCGCATATTGTTCACGGCGCTGTACACATGCGTGTCAAAGTTTCGGGTCGGCTTGGTGCCGCCAACATACGTATAAGTAGCGTTGACTAATTTCGGGTCATTGGCAGCCGCCACTTTCATTGCATCTAGCTGAG
>JAYVJD010000113.1:0-4707 GCA_043769625.1 Pseudomonadota bacterium
TACGTTGTGCAAGCCGCGCGAGATATGCCTGGTTCTTGGGAGTTGATACATCCACTTGATCAACGCGAACCACGTCGTGACCTGGATTCGCGAAATGAAATACGCCAAACAACATGACCTCGGCTGGCCGGCTCTCCGCGTGGACGTTGAAGGCCAAGGTCAGTAAGAGCGCGATGTAAATTCGTTTCATTATTTTTACCCTTGAGATTTCGTAGGATGGGTGCAACCCATCATCCGCAGCACAGAATATCAAATATAATAATTCAACGCACAAAAAATGATGGGCTGCGCCCATGCTAAGCGAGCTTTCAAACGCCCTTGCCGCTATACTATATGTATGTCTACCGGCGCCCTCTCCCACCTCCGCGTTCTCGATCTTTCCCGCGTGCTCGCCGGCCCGTGGTCATCGCAAATCCTCGCTGACATGGGCGCGGAAGTGATCAAGATTGAACGTCCTGGTTCCGGCGACGACACGCGCGATTGGGGCCCGCCGTTTCTGAAAGATAAACAAGGCAAGGACACGCACGAGGCGGCGTATTTTGTTTCCGCCAATCGCGGCAAAAAGTCTTTATCGCTGGACATTTCTACACCTGAAGGCCAGGAAATTATCCGCCAGCTCGCGGCAATGTCCGACATCCTGATCGAAAATTTTAAAGTCGATGGCCTGAAACATTATGGTCTCGATTACGCATCACTCAAGAAAATAAATCCGAAACTGATTTACTGTTCCATCACCGGCTTCGGCCAGACTGGGCCGTATGCGCACCATGCCGGTTACGACATTATGATTCAAGGTATGGGCGGCATGATGAGTGTGACGGGTGAGCGCGACGGCGCGCCAATGAAAGTCGGCGTGGCGGTGACCGACATTATGACCGGCATGTATGCGACCGTCGCCATTCTCGCCGCAATCGAACATCGGCACCAAGGCGGCGAAGGACAACACATCGACCTCGCGCTGCTCGACACGCAAGTGGCGATGCTGGCGAATCTTGCGTCGAATTATTTAGTCGCCGGGAAAATTCCGCAGCGTATGGGCAATGCGCATTCGACCATTGTTCCCTATCAATCATTTGAATGCGCCGATGGTCATATGATATTGGCCGTCGGCAATGACACTCAGTTCGCTAAATTTTGTGACATCGCGCAGGCGATCGAAATAAAAAACGACGCGCGCTTCACCACCAATAGCGAGCGGGTGAAACACCGTGAGGTCTTGGTACCCATGTTGGAAAAAATTATCCAACTGCGCAAACGTGACGACTGGCTGGCTGCGCTTGGGACGGTCGGCGTGCCGTGCGGGCCGATCAATAATATGCAGCAAGTGTTCGACAACCCGCAAGTCAAACACCGCGAGGTTCGAGTTGATGTGCCGCATAGTTTGTCCGACACTGTGCCAATGGTAGCCAACCCGATTAAATTCTCGGCGACGCCGATTGAATATAAAAAAGCACCGCCGATGCTAGGCCAACATACCGAAGACATTTTGCGTACACTATTAGAATTGAACGATGATGGAATTCAAGTCTTACGAAATAAGAAAATTATTTAATTTAATCAAATACTTACCAATAAATGGGGAAAACATGAAAACTAAGCATACAGCACTCGTTGTCGCGACAACTTTCGCCGTAGCGGGATGTGCATCGACAAAATTAATGGTGGAGGAAGCGCGGCAATTTGAAGTCGTGCCGCTGCAATCATTTCAAACCAAAGTCATATTCGAAAAAAATTACGATGGCGTAAAAAATGATTTGCTCACCGGCGGGCTGGGCGTCAGCGGATTGAAAAAACCTGCCGCACCTGCGTATGCCGATGCAAAATTTCCTGACGCGGCTGAATTACGCACTGCGGCGATTCACGCCAACTATCGCGCGTTAACCGACTCATCGCCGCTTGGCGGCTTTGGCGTGTTGTACGGACCGAATATCGATTTCAATGGCAAAGCCACTTTGGGTGAAGGCCTGGTTGCTGGCGACGAGTTTGTTACTTACGCCGATGACGGCCTCGGTAAACAAAACGTGGCTTTGATGGTGCAAGTGCCAGCAAAATTTGACCCGAAAAATCCGTGCATCGTGTCGGCCAGCTCTTCCGGTTCGCGCGGCATTTACGGCGCGATTGGCACAGTCGGTGAATGGGGATTGAAGCGCGGCTGCGCTGTCGCCTACACCGACAAAGGCACAGGTACCGGCGCGCATGATTTAGAAAATAATACCGTGAACCTTATTGATGGCGAACGCGTGTCAGTTTTGCGCGCCGGCGTGCAAGGCAATTTCACGTCCGATATGAACAACACCAAACTGGCCAAGTTCAAACTCGAAACGCCGAACCGCTTCGCCTTCAAACACGCACACTCAAAACAAAATTCGGAAAAGGACTGGGGCAAAAATACTTTAGATGCGATTGAGTTTGCCTTCTATGTGCTGAACCAGAAAATTACTGACGGTCGTGCCGGTAAATACTCCCCGCGCAATACGATGGTGATTGCATCGAGTATTTCCAACGGCGCGGCGGCGGCTTTGCGCGCAGCAGAACAAGATACCAAAAATTTGATTTCCGGCATCGCTGTTTCCGAGCCGCAGGTTTTCTCCGCGCTCACGCAACCGGTGACGATTATGCAGGGTAACAAAACTTTCACCACACAAAGCCGCAGCCTGCTCGATTACTACACACTGCAAAATTTGTATCAGCCCTGCGCGAACTTGGCCGCAGACAACAAAGCAGCGCCGTTCAACAGCACGCCCGCCGCGCTGGCGCAAGGCCGTTGCGATTCGCTGAAAGAAAAAGGTTTATTAAAATCATCAACACCGGCAGAGCAGGCTGTCGAAGCGCAAAAAATCATCAACGACTATGGATTATTGCCTGAGCAAAACCCCGTCGCACCTTCGCACTACGCGTTCAACGTACATCAATCCATCGTTGTGACCTATGCAAACTCTTACGGGCGCTTCGGCGTGGAAGAAAATCTGTGCGGCTTCAGCTTTGGTGCGACCGTTGCGGCAGGGAAAGATGTTGATCCGCTGACCATAGGCAATCTGCGTGCGGCTACCGGCACGGAAGCCATCTTCGCTACTAGCAGTGGCATTCCGCCGACCGGCGGCGTGAACCTTATATATAACCTAGCAAAAGGCGGACCGCGCGAAGACCGTTACGCTGTTTCACCTTCAACTGGCCGAGCAGATTTGAACATCGACGGCGCAATTTGTTTGCGCAATCTTGCCACCGGCGTTGACGCTACCACTGGCGCAGCCTTGATCGGCGACGATCTCGCGAAACATCAACGCATTGCGCAAGGCATCAACGACGTAAAACTCAGCGGCAACCTGCGCGGCAAACCGACCATCATTGTGAATGGTCGCGCCGATGCCGTAGTGTCGCCGAATTTCTCCTCGCGCAGCTACGTTGCCGCAAATCAGCGCAGCGAGGGAGCGGCGAGCAAATTGAAATATATCGAAGTGACAAACGCGCAACATCTCGACGCATTCAATGGCTTCCCCGGCTTCGATAGCCGCTTTGTGCCGTTGCATGTGTATTTCACCGGCGCGCTGGATGCGATGTGGAATCATTTGAAAAACGCCGCGCCGTTGCCAGCCAGCCAAGTGGTGCGTGCGGTACCACGGCAAGTTGTGAGCGGAAAAGTGGTAGAGCTTAACGCGGCAAATATGCCCTCTGTGAATACCAACGTCGGTGCTGATTCTGCCATTTCGTTCGATGGCAATACTTTGCGCATACCTGATTGATTAGTTCGAGCTAGAAATCTCCTCCCCTTTGACGGGGAGGATTAAGGTGGGGTTGAATGTTTCCAGCATCGGCGGTGTCACTTTCACCCCCATCCCAACCTTCCCCCGTCAAGCCCTCGGCTAAATCACCCGAGGATAAAGGGGAAGGAGCTATATCGTAGGGTGCGCCGCGCGCACGCGTAGCTGAACGAATTTAAATTCCCATTATCGTTTACAAGCATAATTCTAAAAACTTCACTAGGAATCTATCATGTCAGATAAAGCCACCCTCCTCGTCGAACGCCGCAACAACGTATTACTGCTCACCATCAGCAATCCGGAAAAACTCAACGCCTTGTCGCACGAGATGTACGAAATCGGCGCGCGCGAATTAAAACTGACTGCGGCTGACAATAATATCGGCGCAGCCATCATCATGGGTACGGATGGCAACTTTTGCAGCGGCGGCGACTTATCACAAATTATCCAAGGCCGCTCGCAGCCGAAATCTATCACCGAAAAAGGCATTGATCAATTGCACGGCTTTATCAACGCCATCAAACAATTTCCCAAACCGATTATTGCGGCAGTCGAAGGCAACGCCGCTGGCGCAGGTTTTTCCATCGTGCTCGCTTGCGATTTTATTGTCGCGGCGGAAAACGCTCGCTTCAGCATGGCGTATGTAAAAGTCGGCTTGAGCCCGGACGGTGGCGGCACGGCGTCGCTGGCGATGAACTTACCGCGCCAACTGGCCAACGAACTGGCTATGGAAGGCGTCACAGTTTCTACGCCATCCTTGCATTCATTAGGCATGATTAACCGCATGACCTCCCCGGGGCAAGCGCTGCACGAAGCCATGACCTGGGCGCAACAATTAGCCAAAGGCCCGCATGGTTCGATGGGCCGCATCAAACAATTGATGCACGCCGCTTATGGCGATGCATTTCAAGCGCAACTGAATCGCGAGCGGGATAATTTTGTCGAAAGC
>JAYVJD010000114.1:0-4670 GCA_043769625.1 Pseudomonadota bacterium
TATCAACGCGCCCGCTGCGTAGTCCCATAATTTTTGTCCGCCGTGCAAATACACATCGAAGCGACCCGCCGCGACATAACACCAATCGAGCGTGCTCGCGCCGAAGTTACGGGCGGAGGAATAGGGCGGATGCGCGGCCAAGGCAGCGGCGAGTTTACTGCTCAAGCGCTTAAGATCAATCTCCGCCACGGCTTCGCTTAGCTTCGGCACACGATCTTTGATCGGCAACTCAACGCCGTTGAGAAACGCGCCTTTGCCTTTTTCCGCATAAAAAACTTCGTCAGCGACCGGATCGTAAATCACCCCCAACACCGCTTGATGATTTTTCATCAGCGCGACGGAGACGGCGAAATACGGAATGCCGTTGGCGAAATTAGTCGTGCCGTCAATGGGATCGACGCACCACAGCGCGTCGCGGTTGTCTGCCCAGATTTGGGTTTGTTCGACCTCGGTCATTTCTTCGCCGAGCACTGGGCAATCGAGGATTTTTTTCAGGCTGATTTTGAGCGCAGCCTGCGTCGCGATGTCGGCTTGGGTGAAAATACTGCCGTCGCTTTTTCGTTCGTGCGCGACTTTTTGGTAACACGGCATGACTTCGTCGCGGGCGACAGTTTTGACTGCTTGGATAAGCTGATTGAGCATTTTTTCGACTACGCATCTACGAACCGCGCCGCAGACAAAATAGCAGGTAAAATAAAACTATATTCTACCATGCAGCATTTTCACAAGCCGCCAAAATAATATGACGCCACGCCTTTACTGTCCTGACGATCTTTCCCGCGCGGTGCAAATCGTGTTGCCCGATGCTGCCGCTCATCACGTCGCGCGCGTTTTACGCTTGCGCACCGGCGACCTGGTGACTTTATTCGACGGCTGTGGCGGCGAATATGCGGCGAGCATCCATGCCGTGAGCAAAAACGAAGTGGTCGTCGATGTGGGCAAATTCAGCGACGTCGAACGCGAATCGCCGTTGCGCATTACGCTGGCGCAAGGCTTGTCGGTCGGCGACAAAATGGACGACACGCTGCAAAAAGCGGTGCAACTCGGTGTTGCCGCATTCGCGCCGCTGGAGACGCAAAAAAGTATCGTGCGTCTCACTGAGGAACGCGCGAAAAAGCGCTTTCAACATTGGCAACACGTCGCGATTTCGGCCTGCGAGCAAAGTGGACGCAATCGTTTGCCCGACGTGCATGAAGTCAAATCGTTCAAGGATTTTGTCGCCAACTTGGATACCCATACCACACACTTTTTGCTGTCACCACGCGGCGAGTCTTCGTTGAAGCAATTGAGCCAACCAGTCGGCGAGATTACTTTGCTCTGCGGCCCCGAAGCGGGGTTTTCGGACGACGAAGAAAACCTGGCGATCGAGTGCGGCTTCACGCCCGTGCGCCTCGGCCCACGCGTGTTACGCACGGAAACCGCCGCCGTGGCAGCGCTGGCGGCGATGAATGCGCTATGGGGCGACTATTAAGCGCGCATTTCGACGTATAATTCAGCTATTCATTCAAGGATAGGCGATGCCCGCTTCTGCCCAACCGATTACCGCCAGCACCGAACCGCAAGCGCAATTCAAAACTGAAGCGTTTGTGCAGTGGTTCCGTTCGGCTGCGCCTTATATCAATTCGTTCCGCGACAAGACTTTTGTCATCGCTTTCGGCGGCGAAGTCGTGTCGGATGGCAAGTTCTGGGAGCTGACGCACGACATCAACTTGCTCGCGGCGTTGGATGTGCGCATCGTGCTGGTACACGGCGCGCGGCCGCAAGTGGAATTCCAGATGCAAGAACGCGGCATCGAAACCAAATTCATCAACGGCCGCCGCGTGACGGATGCCGCCGCGCTGACCAGCGTGATGGAAGCCTGCGGTACGTTGCGCGTGGAAATCGAGGCACTATTCTCCGTCGCAATGGCGAATACGCCGATGCAAGGCGCGGACATCCGCGTCGCGTCGGGCAATTTTATTACCGCCAAACCGATCGGCGTGCTCGACGGTGTCGATTACATGCAGACGGGCGAAGTGCGCAAAATCGACGTGGTCGGTATCAATCGCCGTCTGGAACAACAGGAAGTCGTGTTGCTATCGCCTTTGGGTTATTCGCCGACGGGCGAAGTATTTAATTTGACTATGGAAGACGTGGCGACCAGCACGGCCATCGAGCTCAAAGCCGACAAGCTAATTTTTCTCATGGACACCAACGGCGTCAGCGATAATCGCGGCACGCTGCTGGAAGAGCTGACGGCAAAAGAAGCGGAAACTTTGCTCGCGGAAAACGCCGCCAATCTTTCCGAAGACGCGCGCATTTATTTACCCTCGGCGATCAAAGCGTGCAAAAAAGGCGTCGGCCGAACGCACTTGATCACGCGCCATGTGGACGGCGCGTTGCTGATGGAATTATTCAGTCGCGACGGCATCGGCACCATGGTGACGCAGCACTCGCTGGAAAATTTACGCCAGGCCACCATCGACGACGTTGGCGGATTATTGCAAATCATCGAGCCGCTGGAAGAACAAGGCATCCTGGTCAAGCGCGGACGCGAAGTGCTGGAAACCGAAATCGGCAACTTCGCCCTGCTCGAACACGACGGCATTATCATCGGCTGCGCGGCGCTGTATAAATTTCCCGATCAAGCATCAGCCGAACTCGCGTGTCTCGCCGTCACACCGGATTTCCGCAGCGCCGGTCGCGGCGAACGCTTGTTAACCTACATGGAAAAAATCGCCGCCGCACAAGGCGTGAAAAAATTATTCGTGTTATCGACTCGCACCATGCACTTTTTTCTCGAACGCGGCTTCACCGAAACCGACGTGTCGCAACTGCCAGAGAAAAAACAAATGCTCTACAACTACGAACGCCGCTCGAAAATATTTCTCAAATCGATCGGCGTATAATTAACGTAACTATTTGATTTAATTGAGGTTTTTATGTCACGCATGATACAGTGTATTAAACTAAAACGCGAAGCCGAAGCATTGGATTTTCCGCCGTATCCAGGCGAACTCGGCAAACGCATATTCGAAAGCGTTTCCAAAGAAGCGTGGAAGCAATGGCTCGAACAACAAAAAATGTTGGTCAACGAAAACCGCCTGAATCTCTCCGACATCAAAGCCAGAAAATATTTAGCTGAACAAATGGAAAAACATTTCTTCGGTGAAGGCGCGGAAGTGGCACAGGGTTACGTGCCGCCTGCAAAGTAAAAGTAGGGTGCGCCGCGCGCACGCGTAAGACCCGCAGGTTCATCGCTAATTCATGAAACATCTGATGGCCAAGACCCCTCCCCTTCAAGGGGAGGGTTAGGGTGGGGATGGGTATGTTGCTTCGATGTTTAGTAGCCTGTTAGTTCTGAACTTTGAATAACTGTGCCGGGGGTAGCCCGGTGGCTTTCACTTTTTTGCTTCGCCAAAAAAGTAACCAAAAAAGGCGAACCCACCGCGCTGCTTTTTGTTTTTTTGGTTTGTTGTCGCTGATATTTCTGTTGTGAATCGGGCGGCGAGAAAACTCGCTCTTACCTTCAATTGAAATCTGCTTCACCGCGTAGCTCAAACAGGTTCTCGCCGACGGCCCCCGATCCACAACAGAAATATCAGCGGCGCAGAAGGGTTAGCGAATCAATCTTCGCATTCGGATTTGTAATCACACCCCTTACATTGCGAACGGCAATACTGTTCGCCCAACCTAAGTACTACAACATATTATTTAACCCCGATTTTTTCTGATATTGATGAATCCATCAAATCATATTGCGTTTGATTTATTTTACCTATTTCGACCAAAGCCGAAATAGCTTCGGTAGCGAATTCACAGGCGCCAATGAGACTTTTTGCTTTCAGGCCAAATGCCGTCATGATTGAAAATTGGAAATTATTCTGGAGTGCGCTTTTTTTCTTCTCCATTTTCCGAAATTCCTCAGAGGTTACAACTTTAGCAAAATAAGTTTTTTTGCTGTCCTCAGTCCAGACGCCATCTGTTATCATTTTCTTCGTCTGTTCATCTATTTTTGCTTCTCGTTTTGCTTCATTCGCTTTTATCTCGGAACGCGTACTTTCCATCTTCGCGTCAAATGAATTGAAATAATCCTGAGCTGCATCGACAGTCTTACAATTTGCGTTTGCGCCATAAGCCGTATTGACGCTAAAAAACAAGCACGTTAGCATCAGATAATTAAAGGTTTGTTTTATTTTATAGCTAGACATATCGCTCCCTCGTTCGTTATTAAATTGAACTACGATCATACGTGTTCAAAGAGCGGGTTGCTACCCTTCTGCGCCGACGATATTTTTGCTGACTATCGGGGGTCGTCGGCGAGAACCTGTTTGAGCTACGCGGTGATGCAGATTTGAATTGAAGGTGAGAGCGAGTTTTCTCGCCGCCCGATAGGCGGCAAAAATAGCGGCGACAAAAAAACAAAAACAAAAAACAGCGCGGCGGGTTCGCCTTTTTGGGTTACTTTTTTGGCGAAGCAAAAAAGTGACTAGCCGCCGGGCTACCCCCGGCAATGTAATTCAAAGTAATAATGTGTGCGCTTAGCGCAAATGTTTTTTATGGCGGGTGTGACCCGCCCTACTGCTAAAACAACACCCATCCCCACCCTAACCCTCCCCTTGAAGGGGAGGGGATGTGGCGTATCGTAGGCTGGCGCTGATAAGCCCAGCAGATTTTATTTGAAGTACGCT
>JAYVJD010000115.1:0-4669 GCA_043769625.1 Pseudomonadota bacterium
ACATTCTTCATGCACTTTTTTTACCGGCACAATAACGTCAATTGTTTTTTCAGTCGCTTGCGCCTGGCAGATCAACGGCAAAAGCAAAGCCCATAATAATTTCTTACGCATCCTAAATCCCCTCTTAAGCGCAATAGCGCATGACAAAATCAATCAAAATTTGCGGCGACATATAACCGCTGAAAATCCAGCCAAACAAGAGCACAGCGCCTATGAGCAGCGCCGCCCAATATTTACGCGGCCATCTGGCGACGCCGAACCAGTCATCGCGTGATTCAGGCATAGACATACGAATCATCCATAGTGAGCAGCGCATGCGCTAAAATGACAGGATAATTACTCGGGGGCGCAATGGCAAATATTACCAATCCGGCTTTGCTTGTTACATGGGGCGGATTCGCGCTGGCGTTCATCTTCGGCTTCGTCGCCAACAAAACCCATTTTTGCACCATGGGCGCCGTGTCCGACATCGTGAATATGCAAAGCTGGGAGCGCATGCGCATGTGGCTGCTGGCCATCGCGGTTGCTCTTTTGGCGGCCAGCGTCATGCAGTACGCCGGCTTGATTGATTTAACCCAATCCATTTACACCCGCCCGCGTTTGAATTGGCTGTCACACCTTGTCGGCGGCTTGCTGTTCGGCGTGGGAATGACGTTAGCTTCCGGTTGCGGCAGCAAGACCTTGATCCGCGTGGGCACCGGCAATTTGAAATCGTTTATCGTCATGGTGTTTCTCGGCATTAGCGCTTATATGACGTTGAAGGGCCTGTTTGCCCCGCTGCGCGTCAACGCGCTCGATGTAGTCAACATCGATCTCGCAAAATATCAAATGCCCCATCAAGATATCCCTTCGCTGCTTGCCGCAACCGGATTTGGGCCGCGTAAATTAATGGCCTTGCTTTCCGGCTTGTTGATTTCAATCGCTTTGCTTGCCTTCATTTTCAAAAATAAATCATTTCGCGTCAGCAAAGACAATGTCCTCGGCGGCATAGTCGTAGGGGCAGTGATCGCAGCAGGCTGGTATGTGAGCGGGCATCTGGGCTATGGAGAAAATCCCGACACACTCGAAATGACCTATTTCGGCACCAACACCCGTGCTGCCGAATCCTTCACTTTCGTCGCTCCCATCGCCTTCACGCTGGAATTGCTCATGCTGTGGACCGACAAATCGCTGGCATTCACCTTCGGCATCGCCGCCACCCTCGGCGTCATCCTCGGCTCGTTCGCCTACGCGATAATCAGCAAAACATTCCGCTGGGAGAGCTTTGCCTCGTCATCAGACCTGCTCAGTCACGTCGCAGGCGGCGTGCTAATGGGCTTTGGCGGCGTCTGCGCCTTGGGCTGCACCATTGGGCAAGGCATCACCGGGCTCTCGACGCTGGCGCTCGGCTCATTCATCACGTTCGCCGCCATTATCGCCGGCAGCGCCGCGACGATGAAATATCAATATTGGCGAATCACAAGGGAAAATTGACAGTTAGGCCCCATAAAGCTAAAATGCGCAGCTTGATTCGGGTCGTTAGCTCAGTTGGTAGAGCAGCGGACTTTTAATCCGTTGGTCGCAGGTTCAAGTCCCGCACGGCCTACCAAATCATTCAAGGGGTTGCAGCAATGCAGCCCTTTTTCACATCTAGCGGTTTTGAAAAATGTAACCAATTTGTAACCACATTTACTCAATCGCCAGCGTTTCAACATCGTATTGTGTCGCCAAAAGCAAAAACCGCCCGAAGGCGGCTTGTGTGAATCATCCTTCCAGATTATCTTTTTCCGACAAACGCTAGGAATGGGTTTACCGCCGGTTTTGGGGTGATAGTCACTCGCGGGCGGTCAGCCGGTGTCATGCCTAGCGTTGCCAGCGCGGTGCGTAGCTGCGTAGCCTGCGCCGGTGTTACATCGGCATCATCCGTCGCGCGAAACGCTGTCATAAGCCTAGATACCAGCTCAACGGCCATCCGGTCAGTGGCCTGCAATACGCCATCAGGTAGCAAGCTGATTATTTCATCCCAAGCGTCACGCTGCGCAGTGTTGAAATATTCCGGCGGCGTCTTGGCAAATTCACCGGCAACAAAATCTTCTCGCTTGCGGCTTGGGTTTTTCGCGAACGCGCCGTTTGCTTCGAGTGTGGCGGATGGCGTGCGTCGTGGCATGGTGAATCCTTTCATCTTTTGAGTGTGGAAATAAAAATTGAGGGGCATATACGGTCTTGCAAAGGTTTTGGCTGGACTTTTTAGCCGCCCCTACCCTTTGGCGTCCATTCTCTAGACGGTGTCCGCTTTGCATTGACGCAAAAACTCATTCACGTCGCGCACCTGTTCCAACCATTCCCGCGAGCGCATGCCGTGCTTTCTGGCATTGCCCGCGCTGGTTGCCTTCCCGCCTTCAGTCCGTGGCCCTGTGGATTGCTTCCACGGCTTCCACTGCCTGATTAACGCCGCTCGTACTGCCCGATGCTCCGGTGTCCGCTGGTAACTCATGTCCAGTCCCTGAAAGTTCGTTTGATTGAATAGATTTTTCTTCGTGCGCGTGGGGTTCCGCATTATCCATTACCCCGTTATTCACTTGCTGGTGTCCTTGCGCAAAGTTAGCTTGCTTCACGAATGCCACAGGGCGCGGGTTCTTTATCTCTGCCAGCGTTTCCAAAGCAGCGCGGCATTGCGCCTGCGCCCGGAATGCTTGCCTAAGATAAGTGTCCGTTGCGTCTAAATGTTGCCCCATGTTCAAAAAAGCACGTCTGGCCAGCTCGTTGAACATGGCGTCGAGTGTTACCGCTTGCGCTGTTAATGTCGCCTCAACGTCCGACAGGTCACCGCGCTGCACCCGTTTAGATTTTTCGTTCACCACCGCCGACAATTCAGTAATACAAAGCTCACCAAACGAACCATGCAGGAATAATCTTGACGTGTTGGCGCTGGCCATCAACGCCGACAATCCGCATTCCGCCATCATGCGCTCGTGGCTTTTCCCTTCTTCATGGCGCACCAGTAACGTATTCGCTTTTGATACCGTCGGCTTGTCAACAATTTTCGTTAATGCTTTTTTCTGCTTAGTTGTTGCCATAGCGTCCTCGTGAATAAAATTTCAATTTGTTGCCGACTCGCTTATGCGTACTGTTCAACAATCCCGACTTGACAGCCTTATCAAAAGCTCAGAATCGTTACCGGGTATATGGTAAATCTATAAAGGTGTACGCCCGGCGGGTCAATTCAATTTCAAAAAGTGCCTTGACTGGTACGCCCGGCGGGTCAATTAACGCCTTCCTGAAAAACATTGGTACGCCCGGCGGGTCAGTCATTGAATAATTGACCCGATAGGCGGGGCACAACTTTTAATTTTCGGCATGGGCGGCAAGGGTTCGTTTTTCTTCCACGACCCGCGAGGGCTTTTAGTTTCCGAAACATCCAGCTTGCCCTTGCAATCATCAATCGAGTAAAAAGTAAGCGCGTAAAGACTTGCCCTGTGTCGGCCACCTTGCCGAGTCAATTCAATCCATTCGTTATCAAGCAATTCCTTCCGCGCCTTGTCCAGAGTGTCTATCGACTTCCAATATCGTTTTTGCATCACAGTCCACGCCGCGCACAAATCGCCATTATTATTGCCCTGATACTGCGCTAACAAATCGTTAAGCAACTTCACCGCATGGGCGGATAGCCGTGCGTAACAATGACTACGTATCACGTGATACGGCATGGCTATAAATAATCCGCCGCCACGCTTGGCGTCAGCGTCTTTGTATCGGTTCTTTTTCGCCATAGCTTATCCGTCCGCAAGGCGCGACAGATAGCAAAACAAGCCCCACTGTTCGACTACCGAAAGCGCGGCAAGGTCAGCGCCTATTCCGAGGTGAGAAAACCGCACAGCGAGCATTTGAAGGCGTTGCAACCAGCCGCTCATGCTTCACCTCTATCGCGCTTGCGCATCCAATTCTCGACCGCTTGGCGGTCGCTATCGTCAAACTTGTAAACCCCAAATTTGATGGTGTATCCGTCGCGGTCGATTCCGGGCGTCCGTTGGCAGGGCACGCACAGTCCACGACGGCGGAATTCGGCGATTAACTCAGGGCCATTTGAAGCACCTGCAATGCTGTCGATTTCCTCACGCTTACGCGGTCGTATCATTAGCGAATTTATGACGCGCAAGTGTCGCGGGTTTGATGTGCCAGTGAATTTACGCTTGGTTTTTGATGTAGAATCCTCGGTGTCGGCAAGGGCTAATTCTGCAAATACTGGGAGTTGGCCTTTTTCCATTATTGGCCGCCTTCCAGCAAAGCGCGGATGGCGGCAACTGGCCAAGCTAATCGGCCATGGACACGAATCGGGCGAATGCCGCCAGTTTCAAGGCATGCCCAAGCTCGTAGCGTTTGCGGTCGGCGGTTTAGGTGATACGCGGCGGCATCGGTCGGGATGGCTGTACGCTTTTCAAGTGCCAGCGGTGTGAAGTTTTGAGGTATAACGGTTTCCATTTTTGAACCACCTTTCGCATTGCTGCGTGTTGAAGATGGTTCAATTTTTTCTTTTTTAATTCAGCGGCGAAAATAAGGCGGAATATCGGCGGGGATTCGGCGGCAATCTGGCGGAAGAATGCCGGAATGCACCATTAGAGCGGTGGAAATATGGCGGTTACTCTAGGTCACCCGTCAAAAGGCGTTTGCTATTAATAGAACGGGCGGGTAA
>JAYVJD010000116.1:0-4643 GCA_043769625.1 Pseudomonadota bacterium
CCATCGACGGCAAAGAGGGCGAAACGACTGATGCACGATTGCGCTGGTTTATCGTCGAGCCGGAATGGCAAGGCAAAGGCATAGGGCAGAAATTGATCGAGCAAGCACTGGTTTTTTGCCGTGAGCGCGGTTACAAAAAAATAGCCTTGTGGACTTTCGCCGGGCTCGATCCTGCCCGGGTAATTTACGAACGCGCCGGATTTCGTTTGACCGAAGCCACGCCGAAAAAAATCTATGGTAAAAATATTACTGAACAAAAATTCGAGCTGACGCTGGTTTAATTTTTTCGCCATGCCTTACGCTGCTGTCGATAAAATCCGTTTGTATTATGAAATGCAGGGTACAGGTCCGCGCCTGCTTTACATCGGCGGCACTGGCGGCGACTTGCGCCGCAAGCCGAATATTTTCGATAGTCCGCCGGCCAAGCAATTTGAAATTTTGAGCTTTGACCAGCGCGGCATGGGCCAAAGCGAAAAGCCGAATATTCCCTATAGCCTGCAACAATACGCCGACGATGCAGCAGCCTTGCTCGAGGCGCTTGGTTGGGATGATTGTTTGGTGTGGGGCTATTCCTTCGGCGGGATGGTAGCGCAGGAGCTGGCGTTACGTTACCCGCAAAAAATTAAAAAATTGGTGCTGGCCGCAACATCGAGCGGTGGAGCAGGCGGCTCGTCCTACCCATTGCATGAATTGCAATTTCTCCCACCGGAAAAACACGCGGAACGCATGATTGAGTTAACCGATACGCGGCACCATGCCGCATGGCGCGCTTCCCACCCTCAAGCCTACCAATCATTGTTGCAGCAAAATTTGGCTGCCAATAAAATTGGCGCAGGTGAAACTGGGCGTGAGATAGGCGCGCGGCGCCAAATTGAAGCGCGTAAGTTGCATCATACTTATGATCGCCTGCCGCAACTCACCATGCCGGTGTATTTTTGCGGTGGCTTGCACGACGGCATCTGCCCAACTGATAATTTACTCGCAATGAAAAAGCAAATCAGTGGATCGACACTGGAATTTTTTGACGGTGGACATTGGTTTTTTCTGCAAGACCCACACGCATTTAATCGCATTACAGAATTTTTACTGGCTTGATGAATGTTATATAACTAATTGATTATATTTAATTATTTATGAACCGAAAACCTGTTAATTCGGAGAAAATAAAAGCCGTCGGCTACGACGAGCGCACAGGCACGCTGGAAGTAGAGTTTCGCGATGGCAGCGTTAAACAATATGCCCATGTATCGCGCGAAATTCAGCGCAAACTGATGAGCGCTAGTTCTATCGGTAGTTTTTTTTCAGACAATATCGAAGAAGAGTTTGCCGCGAAACGGATTCGGTAAAGGGCGTAGCGTGCGCATTGCGCCCGATAACTGTCTATTTGCACCAGAAAATATGAAACTCATCCCAACCGTTGATTTCCAGTGCTATTGATTTTGATTGAAACCAACGTGCGCGGTACGCACGCTACGAATCTAATAACATTCCTCATCGCCTTCAGCTTGTCGTGGATTAGGATCAAAGTCGAATGACTCCGCAACATTAGCCGCTTGAATATTTTCCACAGGCAAAAATCCATTACCCCATTTGAAATACAAACCATGCCAATTTATCGGCTGTTGCTGAGAAAGTAATTCCAAAGCTGTCGCTGAGAGAATTTGCTTATTCTGATCGACCAGCAACAACAAAAAATGGTTCAAATCACGGTCATCGACTAAACCTATTCCTTCGCTTGTTTTGAGAAGGAGCGAGCCAGTCTCGTCGATAAATATAATTTGAATTTGCCGTGGCTGGTTGCCAGTATGGGTTTCAATTTGATCATTGTTGGCAAATCGGTACACCAGCGGCGTGTACTCTAGCGAAACATAAACTCTCTGCGGGCCGTTCTGGAAAAACCAGCGGCCTCGATCGTCGTGGGTGTAATTACGATTGATGAAATTGGAGACGATGGGATTAGAAATCTTTTCGCCCTTGATGCGCCATTCACCTCGGCGCGACAAGGACAGCCAGCCATAAACGGCGGGAACATTCGGCCATTTGGCCATAGCTTGTTGGACTATGTCGTCCATGCTTGATCAGTAATCAGTCAGCAAACTTCGCCGGACGTTTTTGCATATTGGCGGCCATGGCTTCCTGCAAATCATTCGACATCAACATGGCAGCATTCCACGTGGCGATATAGTTGAGGCCGTCGGCAACGCTGTGGTCGCGCGAGTACAAAATCATTTCTTTGGTGCCGCGCATGGCGAGGGGGGATTTTTGCGCAATGTCTGCAGCAATTTGCATGACGCCTGCGTGTAAAGATTCTTGATTGTCAAAGCAGCGATTGACCAAGCCTATTTTTTGCGCTTCGTCGCCGGACATTTTGCGGCCAGTGTAAGCCAGCTCGCGCGCCATGCCGTCGGGGATGAGTTTCGGCAGGCGTTGCAGCGTGCCGACGTCGGCCGTCATGCCGATGTCGATTTCCTTTACGCTGAAAAAAGCATCCGTTGTGCTGTAACGCATATCGCAACAGGTAGTCATGTCGATGGCGAAGCCGACACAGGCACCGTGCATGGCGGCGATCACCGGTTTGCGGCAGCGCTCGATGGTGTTCATACAATCCTGCATATCGAGAATCTGGCGGCGCAGTTTTTCGCGCATACGCGCTTGGTCTTGGTCGGCCACCATTTGTTGCACACCGGCAAAGCTGATGAGATCAATGCCAGAACAGAAATGTTTTCCACGCCCGCTTAATACGACGACGCGGACTTCGGCTGTTTCGTCCGTCCATTTGAACGCGCTACGGATTTCGTTCCACATGGTTTCGTTCAGCGCGTTGGCTTTATCGGGACGATTGAGTTCGATGTGCGCGATATTATTTTGTAGCGAGACGGCGAGGGTTTGGTAGTCCATGATGCGCTCCTTACTTTTTCGCCATGGCTTTCATCATTTGCTCCGCGCCCATGTTGAATAGCGCAGAGCCGGGCAGATTTTGCCCGCCATCGACCACCAATAAAGTGCCGGATATATAAGTAGCGAGCGGCGAGGAGAGAAAAACGGCGGCTTGGCCGATGTCATCGACGGTGCCCATACGGCGTAATGGAATGGCGTTGACCAATTGCTTGGTCGCTTCCGGGCTGGATAATTTGCGCATGCCTTCCGTGCCTTCGATCGGGCCCGGCGCGATGGAGTTGCAGCGGATGCCGTGCTTGCCCCATTCGAGCGCGAGATTTTTCATCATGTTGTCGATACCGGCTTTGGCCGCGCCGACGTGGAGTTGATAAGCGTAGGGCATGAAAGCCTGCCCGGCGGAAATATAAATAATGCTGCCTTTGGTTTGCTTGAGTTGCGCAAACGCCGCTCGCGAGGCGTTGAAGGCGCCGATGAGATCAATGTCGATCACGGTTTTGAAACCGTTGGCGGAGAGTTGCTCGGCTGGGCAAATAAAATTGCCCGCTGCACCGGCGACTAATACATCCATCGGGCCCAGCTCCGCTTCTGATTTGGCGAAGGCCGCTTCGAGCGCTGCCATGTCGCGCACATCGGCGACCACCGGGCAAACTTTCGCGCCGAGCGCGCGCAATTCCACAGCGGCGTTATCGAGTTTTTCCTGCGTGCGTCCGCAGATGGCAATGTTCGCGCCGAGTGCAGCGAAATTTTTAGCGATGCCGAGATTGATGCCACTGCCGCCACCGGTGACGAAAACGGTTTTACCTTTGAATAAATCTTTGGAGAAATAGGATGCAATATTCATAATTTCCTCTGTATAAAAAAGTCAATTAAATCAAATGGTTATAATAATTCTAATACGCCGGCTTTGGATTTCGGCACCACGTTGTACACACCGAGTTGTGCGGCGAATTGCACCTCGTTGGTCATATTACTTTTTTGCATCAAGCGCCCGATGCGTGAACGCAGCAAGGCTTGCAACGGATCGGCGGATAAAAATAAATCCTGCGAGGCGAGTGCCGCGTCAGAAAATTCATAATGGGCTGGTGCAGCGTTGTGTAGGCAATCGACCATATAACCCGCACCGTAAAAATCTTCCAGATTAAACCCGCCGCCGGAGCCGGAGCACACGATCAATATCGTTTCTTCGATATGCGTTTTCATGACATGCTGCATGACCGCTTTACCATTCAATAAGGCTGCAGCATACACATGCTCGGACGCGGCTGACTTGGCCAAGGCCACCGTGCCATTGGTGGTCGCATAAATGAGTTTTTTATTGTTGACTTCGGATTTGAGCAAGGCCAATGGCGTTGGTGGGCCGAAGCCCTCGATGTGCTTGATATTTTTTTCGCCCGCCAGCAGATAGGTTCCGAGCGGATGTTTCTCTGCTTCGCGCCGTGCATGATGTTCGTCCATGGCGGGAATGACATGCGTCACGCCATGTTGAAACGCGGTGACGATAGTCGAGGTGGCGAAAAGAATATCGAGTACGACGACGACTTTGCCTGCAAGTAGCTCGGCGTCGAGTTCTTCTTTTTTTAGTAGGACGTGGACTTTAGGCATATGAGGAGGCTTGATAAGTGGATAAGGGCCGTACAGAGCGTTTAGAAATAGTACCACCGTCCCCTCCCTTTCAAGGAGAGGGTTAGGGTGGGGATGGGTATCACTATTTGCGTAGTACCCATCCCCACCCCAACCCTCCCCTT
>JAYVJD010000117.1:0-11896 GCA_043769625.1 Pseudomonadota bacterium
CACGGGCAATGAGTGAAATGGTTCCATCTGCGCCCACAACCAAATGCGCCCGCTCTTGCACATCCTTATTACCAGAGCTTCCGCCATGGATGCCGGTAATCCGATCGCCATCACGCAACAATCCCTTTACGGCAAAACCCTCACGCAATTCAGCGCCGGCCGCCACGGCAGCGTCGACGAGCACTTTATCCAGAACAATCCGCCTCGGAGCAAAGGCGCTATTGACTTCTCCTGCCGGAGTAGGCCGCCCCTTCAATGCGAACATGCCAAGATCCAGGCTGACCTCGGTCATTGGCGGGCAATTGGACGCCTTGACGGATTCGAGCAAACCCCATCGATTAAGTTTTTCGGCACCCGCTTGCCACACGAGATGCGTTGACATTGGCATATCACTCGGGAAGTGCGCTTTATCGGTCAACAGCACACGGTAGCCCTTGCGCGCCAGGAGCATTGCCGTTGCCGCACCGGCGCAACGAGCCCCCACCACAATCACGTCGTACATTGAAGTCCTTTCCCTAAAGGTTAAAAATCATATCCGTTATTGAAATGCCCGCGTAGCCATTATCGTGCCTTCGAGCAATCAACCGACGACAGCGTTGGCCAACCGTAAGGCGGGATAGGCTGGGTATCGATACACACAACAATCACTTGAGGCTGATTCGTTTCACGGGAAAATTTCAAGGCATCTGCCAAGGCATTACGGAATGCGGCCACGCCGTCGTGGGGCGAAACTTCCACCGCGCGCGCGCCCAGTCCTTGGGCGAACTGCACCAGATTGGGCTGACCAAGCTTGTAGTATTGTCGCCACGACTGAGCGGGCGGAAACAGTTCAGCCATGCCTTGGCTGACCATGCTGAGGTCGTTGTCGTAGAGCACTACCCAAATTGCCCCAGCCCTTTGTTGGGCAGCCGTCGAGATTTCTGCTCCATGCATCATGAATGCCGCGTCACCCACAATTCCGATACATGGTTTTTCCTTCGCTCCTAATTTTGCGCCGACCACCGCCGCGACACCGAATCCCATTGGACCCATGGCGAGTGCGCTGTGGTATCGCAGAGGCGGATCGACGACCAAATAGTTAAGTGACCAACCCACACAATTTCCCGCATCGATGACAATATAACCGTCGTTAACCAGTTCATTGATAATGCGCATCAGTGCAGCAGGATGGACTGGCGCACGTTCCGAATTGCGGCCTTCAGGGTCATCGAACGGAGAATGTTGCTGTTTGATTGCACTGATGATTTTTTTGCGCGCGTCAACGTCGGATTGTCTGGGTTCGCGACTCGTTCCCATTGCGCAAAGCGCATCAATGGTCGCGCCGACCTCTGCCACTATTCCGCGAGTAATGGGAAAATCACGCCCGATTACGCTTTGATCCAGATCTACCTGTATGCAAGCGCGGCCGGGAACCAATATCTTGCTGTATTGATCCTTCGCCGCGGAGGTGGTCGATAGCTCCCCCAACGACGAGCCAAGTACCAGCAATACATCGTAGGGTGGTTCATTTTCAGGCCTCATATAATACTGAGGCCAGGCGCACGCCGTCATGCCGTAATTACGCAAGGATAATTCATCGCTTTCCGGAAAAATCCCCTTGGCGCCGGGGGTCGTCATCACGGGAATGCCAAATCGTTCGACGAATTTGCGCAATTCACTTAATCGTTGAGCGGACTCCAGTGCGGGCCGACAACCATTGCCAAGGAATATTAATGGCCGGCGCGCGCTTAATAAATCGTTCAGCGTGTTTTCCACTTTTTTCAGGTCGGTACCGCTCGGCCTGGCCCGGTAATTTTCGGTAGCAGTTGGAAACGGAATTTTGTTGCCGTTTGGATCTAGTGCGGGGGCACCGATCACACAAGCGCCAGCCACGTCGCCCGGCAAACTGATATGTGAGGTGCGGGGAGGCAAGGAGCGCGCATCTCGCAGGGCTTGCTGAAACAGTGTCTGGAAATTGCTCTGATCGACGATTTCCGCACTGTACTGCACGGCGTTTCTAAAAATGCCGTTAATGTCGAGTTTGGCGTCAACGCCTTCTTGAAGATATCCCATACCAAAGTATTTACGTGGTACTTCGCCAGTAATGATTAACACAGCGGAATTGCTGGCTTGCGCGTTCATCGCGCCGGTCAAGGCGTTGGTCGCTGATGGCCCGGAGGTGGTGAGAACAACTCCCAAGCCACCGGTAACGCGGCTATAACCATCAGCGATATAGGCGGCACCGGATTCGTGGCGACAAATAACAAAATCAAATTTGTCAGATTGCTTTTTCAACTCGTCCATAATATAAATTACCGCCCCGCCGGGTATGCCAAAGATCTTGGTGACGCCCTCCAGCTTCAAATATTCTAGCAGGAGCTGCGCCACATTGAGATTCATTCGAAACGCCGCGCCGATTGGTGCAACGGAATTATTTCCAAGGTCTGTACTCATTTTCGTTCTTTCTTAAAAAGTGAGTCCAACAACGAATCAATACTTGTTTATGTGCCGTGAAAAACACAATCCCTAGGCTTTATCATGTCCACGGTGTGACGTGGCCAATGGTTTTTTTCATTCCTTGGCCCTGCTGTAAAGAAGGGCCGTGGCCCGCATTTCCATTCCTATTCCCAGCAATACCAATTTATCCATCTGTATATCGGAATAACATCGCGCCAGATTCACGGGGACAGAGGCGCTGACCATGTCGCCTAACTCCTCCAGAGTGCTGATGTATTGGCCGGGCTGTATAGCATTCACCCAAGCGTCATAAACAAATTTTGAAGTCTGATGAGCGATAAGCGTGATGTCCCGTGCCTGTAGCTTGTTCCGTTCGAGCAGGCGATTGACAACCATCCCCGGTTCCGGCAATCCAAACTGCTTCACTGCGTTGCTGCCGCGTTCATCATCAAGCTTCATGAGCGGTAGGGAGAAAATGCCAGGATCAGGCAACCCGGATTCCGGTGGCGTATTCGGGACTGCGGATAACGGTCGTTGCACCATACGTAACGCACCGAACCATTCAGTACGCGTTACGTTCTCCCAATCGACGAAGCGAAATTTGCTCTCATCGGAGGTCCAACCAACAACTGCAGCGCCGGCGCCGTCAGATGCGGCAAGTGCGACCGACTCATGGTAGTTCACGTGATGGGTCCAGTTACACCCGCACACTACCAGTGCGCATGTGGCCGTACCCACTTTGATCAGATCGTTGGACAATTTCATCCCGTCATGGAAATTGGTGTATTCCGTGTTCAGCGCAAAAATCCGGCATTTGTCCGAAAGCTTCAGCGCAGCATGTACTGCGGCTAGGTCGTTAGGCGCGCAATACTGACCGAGGGAAGTGGAACCCATCAGCAGATCAATATCACTCGGTAGTTTTCTTGCATCGTCTAATGCCTTGCGCGCGGAGGCAACCATGATGTCAACAACGTCAACGGCGCGAACGAGAACCCGTCGCTGTTTTAACCCAGTGAAGATGTCAGTATTGGGCGCCCTGTGGGAGTTGAGCCAGTCAAAAATCGGATCATCGTTGGTACGAATGGTATCAGGGACGCAGTATCCAACACCTAAGGTCGCCACTGCCGTAGCAGGATCCATAAATTTACAATCTCCTCACTATACTGCCCGCGTTCGCGTTGACCGATTTCATGTACATGCCTAACTGGGCGCACTAAGCTGGAAGCGTTTTTGCAGCACGTATTCAGCTGTTTCCAATGCTCCTTCCACCCAGGTTTGCGTCGTCGAATAGGCCTCGCCACAAATAAAGCAGGGGAAGTCGCTCACTGGTTGCGTCATTTCTTCGCACACCTCCCACGACTTGTAGCCTGGGTTCCACAGGTGCACGCCGCCGCCGAACGGATCATCGGTCCAGTCCATGAATGCTGCGTCAAGTGGGTCGCGCACGTCGCAGAGGTTATGTAGGAGCATGAGCTGACGGTGCATTTCCGCTACCATTTGGTGTGGGGCTCGGTGTTCATCCCAGTTCCGGCGCTGCCTGCTGGCAAACTCGTCAATATCGTCGGCATTGCCTGCAAAACGTATGGTCTTGCGCTGAAATGCATCCGGCCGCAGATCTGATCGGGCCTGGTTTTTATGGCGTAAAGCAAAATCGAGTTGCGCCGCATCGTGCGGGCCAAGAGGAAGTCCGCGTAAACCGCCCCAAAATTCCGCGTTTGAAACGTCGTTGTACGCCATGATGGCAGCGTTCGTATTCGCAGGGTCGGCCCCCAACTGTTTTCCTTCTACGGCCCAGTAGTAGCATTGTCGGATCGGCGCATCCGTCAGCGAGCGGCCTTGCGATACACCGGCGCTTTCCCACCACGGTTTTTCGTAAACCATGAAGAGTTTATCGAAGGGAAAACCCTCCACGGAATTGATGAGCCAATTCACGCGCGAAGGTGCGCCTGAACCCAGCACCGGCCCATCGCGCCGCAATAACTCAAGGGAACGTTTGGGCATGGCCAGGACTATGGCTCTTGCATATACGAAGCTTCCGTCGTGGAAGTGCAGGCGGACGCCTTGAGTCCCGTCTTCCAGCGAGGTTGCCTCGAATCCGTCTAACCATGCACCGCGAAAGACTTCGCCACCGGCATCGGTAAAGCGAGTTTCCAAACTCCAAGGCACTGCTTCATATCCAGCATCCAACAAGTAATATTTCACTTCTGGCGTAAAGTCGAAGTACTCCATGGTCAGATCAAGCGCGTTCGCATTGGCGCCGAGGCAGTCGTATCCAACCGTGGCACGTGCCAGGGAGTAGGCTTCAAAACTCATACTGCGCGCCAACAGGTTCCAGAACCCATGTTGGTAAAGCGGTGTTCCATCTATCGTCGCGGATTGTAGGTAGGCGCGTAGCTTGTCACCGTGAAGCGAATTAGTTTCGGGAAGCAACTTACCTATGCTCCAACCCATTAGTGTGGAGGCGGTATTCCCCGCCTTCATCCATGCCTGTTCATCCTTTTCAAGGCTGTACGGCAAAACGTTTGGATCCTGGAGTTGCGCAACTTTGAGATGCCTGCCGCGCAGATAAGCGATGTTTCTTGGGTCGTCCACAATCTGTTCATGTCGCGCGAGTTTGAGTACATTTTCGATAAGATTGCGGATAAGGGGTTGCGACGAAACGTAACGCATGCCGCCCATTTCACACGTGACGTGTGGCATACCGGGTGGTCGTGCCGATAACAAGCGGCCGCCAATCCGGTCGCTGCCCTCGAAGACAGCGACCTTGAGCCCGGCATGCTTTCCAGCCCATGACTTAAGCAAAGGCGATGAATTGATATCGCCAGTTACGAGGCGATAACCAGTATAGATTCCGGAAACGCCGCCGCCGACAATCGCAACGTCGTATATTTGTGAGGAGCTGTTCGCGCCCATACCCTTTCCCCAAACGTTATTTTTCATTTGACCAGGCAACGCGCTTTATTGGCGCTAGTCATGCATGAACATGTAGGTTTTTGGTTCTCTTATTGGTATAGGTCAATACTGCGTGTATAGCAAGGTCACATGGCCAGTGTTGAGTACAAAGAGTTGGCAACGTCCCCATAGCGTTATTAGTATGGGCGTTGGCGGCCGGGAAGCATTGGCATATGTACTCAATCATATCTTCATATGCCCCCAGAGATTTGACAAAAAATTAATTATAATCAATTAGTTATATAAATTTTTTCTTGATCTATATTAATTTCAATCGGCATACCACGCAGCAAGATTAATATTCTCATCATCGGTGGTGAGTGGCTTCGCAATCACTGTCGTCACTTCATGCGTACGCTTGCCGTTGCAGCAGGCTTTAGACTTCCGCAAAGTTGGTTGGCACCTTTTGTAAGTGGCTGCTTTCTGTATAAGAATGCCAACGAATTCGAAACGATTTTAGCCCGCGGGGAAGATGCTTGCCGGCAGACACGCACGCCGTATAACCCGGTGTATTACACGATGTATTATACGATCGAAGCGTCGCGCACTGCGTCCAGCTCGCTCGCCAGGTGGGCCACGCTGAAGTATTTCGGCAAGGAGGGCATGCAGGCGATCCTGGGCGGTATTCTGGCAACTAAATATTGTGTTTATGATCTGTTGAGTGAACAGCCCGGCATGGTCGCGTAAACCCAGAAGATACTGGTTTAATCACGCTGTTCCGTGTTTACCCGAAGGGAGTGGATGCCAAGCTGCAGTTCGATAAAGAACTGAACGACCGGACGCATCGCGCTGATCTGATCAAACACAATCAGTTGACCGAGGCAGTCGGCAATAAACTATTCGAGTGGTTTCGCGCGGGCAAAAAGATCGACGGAAAATATACGCCGTATATGAGCTTCAGCACCGGCTTCCGCAACGTCGACTATAACCGCGATGGCACCGATGCCGATGCGGTGGTGTTTGCGCTCAAATCGTTTCCGATGAATGTTTTCGTGACGCCGGAGATTATGCAATGGGCGCTGCATTGCGTACACGCTGCGCGCGATGAAGTTTTACGGACTTAACCGGTCGCTAGCGCTGCTGCGAGTTAGCCCGAATTTGCCATTTATCCGACTGTCGCTGCGTTGAGTTGTTTCTCAACCGCCGCTAATAATTCATCCGGCTTGAATGGTTTCGTCATATAGCCGTTCATGCCGGCTTGCAAACACTTTTCGTGATAGCCGGCGATGGCGTGCGCGGTGAGTGCGACGATGGGCACCTGGCCGTTGGCGTTTTTGTCGCGTTTACGAATCGCTTCGGTCGCGGCGAAGCCATCCATGCCGGGCATCTGGATGTCCATCAAAATTAAATCGCAGGTTTGCGCATCGAGAATCTGCAGCGCTTCCGCCGCATTGCTGGCGATGATGGCGGTGTAATGATTTTTTTGCAGCACGTGCGCGACAAGAAGTTGTGTGTCCGGATTGTCTTCCACCAGCAAAACGGTTTTGCCTACGGCACGTCGTTCGCGTAATGAGTGGCGCGTGACCAGCACGACGGTTTTGTCGCTCACTTCATGCGCGCCGGTGACGGTCATGATGGCGTCATATAAATCGGTTTGTGTATAAGGTCTGGAGAGATAAGCGGCGATGCCGTTTTCCTTGCACATCTGCGCGTCGCCACGCCGACCTTTGCTGGCGATCATGATCAAAATGGTGCGCGAGAGACGTGGATGCTGTTTGATTTTATGCGCCAGCATAAACCCGCTGGTGTCGCCCTTGAGTTGGCTATCGAGCACGACGACCGGTATTGGGGTGTCTTCGGTGAGGCACATTTCGAGCAGAGTCATTGCCATGTCGATGCTGTCCGCTTCGTAGGGCAACATGTCGTGGCGCTGGAAAAAACGGCTGAGCTCGTCGCGTTCGCGCGTTTCGTTGCTGACCATCAACGCGCCCAAGCCGCGCAGGGTTTCGAATACTGGCGCAGAGTCGGCCATCATGATCGATCTGCGCAGTTCCATCATGACGGAAAAACTAAACGTGCTGCCTTCGTCCAACGCGCTGTTTAATTCAATCTTGCCGCCCATTGCGCGCACCAATCGCGAAGCAAGGGTGAGACCCAGCCCTAGGCCTTCAAACTCGCGCGCATGTGACGTATCGGCTTGGTCGAATGCTTTGAAAATATGTAACAGCTTGTCTTCGGCAATGCCGATACCGGTGTCGCTGACAGAAAAGTGCAGGCCGACTTTATCACTCTGTGCAGATTCCAAAGCGACCTTGACCAGCACTTGACCTTGCTGGGTAAATTTAAGCGCATTGCTGACTAAATGATTGAGAATTTCGCGCAAGCGTCCGGGGTCGCCCATTAATCCATCCGGCACACCGTCGCCGATATCGAGATCCAGCCTGACCTGATCGTTTGTTGATGCGGCGATTTTTAGTTCGAACAACGGCGATAAGCAATCACGCAGGCTGAACGGTAATAGATCGAGCGTGAACGAGCCGTCTTCCAGCTTGGAAAAATCCAGAATGTCGTTGATCATGGTCAGCAACGCTTGGCCGGCGCGCGACGCGTTCTCAAGCTGGTCGCGTTGTGCTTGATTCAGTTCGGAATTGAGAGTCAGATCGACGTTGCCAATAATCGTATTCAGCGGTGTGCGCAATTCGTGGCTCATGTTGGCGACGAATTCGTTTTTGGCCGCGCCAGCTACTTCCGCCGTCCGTTTAGCGGTGACTAACTCGCTGCCGCTTTGGCGGCGCACTGTTGCGTCGCGGTTTACCCACAGATAACCCTGGTACGCACCCTCTACCTGAATCGGGATAAAACTGCGCTCGAACGTGCGGCCGTCTTCTAGCTCGACTTCTTCATTCAGCACCTCTTTGCCATCGAGCAGAATATCGGCAATGCGTTTGATGAAGGCCATAGGATCGGCGAAATGTTTTTTCACTTCGTGTGTGATGTGGCGTGCTTCTACGCCCACGAGCGAGAGCGGCGACGCTTCGACGCCGAGATAATCGCAATAGCTCTGATTGATGTGGGTGATGAGGCCATTTTTGTCTACCATCAGCACGCCAGCTTGCAGCGTTTCCATCAAAGTCACCAGCCGGCTGCTGGCCGCGTTGAGGTCTTCTTCGGTTTGTTTACGCTGGGTGATGTCGCTAACGGTGCCGCACACGCCGACCGGCGAACCGTGGTTATCGTAGGCGACTGATGCACGTAATTCAGCCCAATGTACTGTGCCGCTGCGATCATAACAGCGCATTTCATGGCCGTACGTCAGCGCCTTGCCATCGAGTATATTTTTTAAATAAAAACGTACGCCGCTGGTATCGTCGGGGTGCACGACAAACAAAATGGATTGGCCCAGAGTTTCCGCAATCGAGTAGCCGGACATGCGCACCCACGCCGCGTTGAGGTAAACGCAGTTACCCTCAAGATTGGTTTGAAATACGACATCGTTGAGGCTATCAGCGATGCCGCGAAATTCGACGTTTGGCGCTGTCATGGGTGTGGGTTTGATTTCGAAAGCGGTATTAAGCACGATAAAGCCTAGACTTCATTATTGTTAGTATAGTGAAATGTAAACCATTAGCGTGCAAAAGGGCAGTAAAAGCGGCACATTTTCCCACATAAATCAGGTTTTATTCATGCAACCGGGGATTATTTCAAGGTTGCACGCGCCATGTTGATGAGTCGGGTCGTCGATGAGTCGTGCGTGCCTATGGGCGCAGCAGGGTTGAGCTCAGGCAGAATTTTATTCGCCAATTGTTTACCCAGCTCGACGCCCCATTGATCGAATGAATTAATATTCCAGATCACGCCTTGTACAAACACCTTGTGTTCGTATAGCGCGATCAACATGCCGAGGGTTTTCGGTGTCAGCTTATCCAGCAAAATGGTATTAGTCGGGCGGTCACCGGGAAAAACTTTGTAAGCAACTAATTTTTCTGCTTCATTATGCGCCAAGCCTTGCGCTAGTAATTCGGCGCGCGCTTCTTCTGCCGTCTTACCGCACATCAGTGCTTCGGTCTGGGCGAAACAATTGGCCAGCAACATGGCTTGATGCTCGCCCGCAGGGTTGAGGCTGTGCAGACAAGCGATAAAGTCAGCGGAGATGATGTCGGTGCCTTGATGAATCAACTGATAAAACGCATGTTGGCCATTGGTGCCCGGCTCGCCCCAAATCACCGGGCCGGTGGCGTAATCGACTAACGCGCCATCGTGATCGAAGCGTTTGCCGTTGCTTTCCATATCAAGCTGCTGCAGATACGCAGGAAAGCGCGCGAGGTATTGGTCGTATGGCAACACGGCGTGGGCCGCCGCACCGCAAAAATTACGCTGCCAAATGCCGACCAGCGCCATTAACACTGGCATGTTGGCGCCAAATTTGGCGTGACGGAAATGCATATCCATCTCGTGCGCGCCCGCGAGCATAGTTTCAAACTCATCCATGCCGACGTAAAGTGCAATCGATAAACCAATCGCCGACCACAACGAATAACGGCCGCCGACCCAGTCCCAAAAGCCGAACATATTTTGCGTGTCGATGCCGAATGCGGCGACTTCTTTTGCGTTGGTCGAGACGGCGACAAAATGTTTGGCGACGGCGGCGTCAGAACGAGCGGATTGCAACAGCCACTCGCGCGCCGTGCATGCGTTAGCCAAGGTTTCCTGCGTGGTAAAGGTTTTCGACGCGATGATAAATAGCGTAGTTTCTGGATTCAGGCGCTTGATGGTTTCGCTGATGTGGGTGCCGTCCACGTTGGAGACAAAATGCAAGTTGAGTTTGTCATGGCCGTAATGTTTCAGTGCGGTGCAGGCCATCAACGGGCCTAAATCCGAACCGCCGATGCCGATGTTCACAATATCGGTGATCGCTTTGCCGCTATAACCGCGCCATTCGCCGCTGCGTACTTTGTCGGTGAAGCCGCGAATTTTTTGCAACACCGCCAAAATATCTGGCATCACATCTTTGCCGTCGGTGATGACGGGTTCGCCGCTGCGATTGCGTAACGCCGTGTGCAGCACTGCGCGATTTTCAGTGGAGTTAATTTTCTCGCCGCTAAACATTCTTTCGATTTTCTCGCCCAAATTGGCATCGCGCGCGAGCTTGAGCAACATCACCATCGTCTCTTGGGTGATTTTATTTTTCGAGTAGTCGAGAAAAATTTCGCCGACACGCAGCGAAAAATGTTCCGCGCGTTTCGGGTCATTCGCAAAAAAATCGCGCATCGATACAGCGGAGAATTTCTGCTGATGGGCAGTCAGGGCGAGCCAGGCGGCGGATTGGGTAAGTTTCGACATATTTATATAAGTATTTGATTTAATTGAATTATTTGTTTTTAGAGGAAAGCTGTTGTTGTATCGCCCATTGCACATGTTCGCGCACTAAAGAGGATGCATCATCCACGCGCGCGCGCAAAGCTGCAAGTGCGGCGGTTGATTTTTTTGCGTTGCCCAAACCGACGGCGATGTTGCGCAGCCAGCGTTCGTGGCCGATGCGATGGATGGCGCTGCCGGAAAGTTTTTGCGCAAACTCACTTTCACGCCAGGAAAATAATTCGATCAGCGTCACATCATCCAGCCCATTTCGCACAGCAAAGTCGAGCTCTGCACTGCTTTGGGCAAACTTATTCCACGGGCACACCAGCTGACAATCATCGCAGCCATAAACGCGGTTGCCGATGGCGGCGCGAAATTCAATCGGGATACTGCCGTGATGTTCGATGGTGAGATAAGAAATGCAGCGGCGCGCATCGAGTTGATACGGCGCGACGATGGCATTCGTCGGGCAGACATCGATACAGGCGCGACAGGTGCCGCAGTGGTCGCTTTGCGCGTTGTCTGTCGGCAACGGCAAGTCGGTATAAATTTCGCCGAGGAAAAACATCGAGCCGGCTTCGCGCGTAAGCAACAACGTATGTTTGCCGCGCCAGCCGATGCCGGATTTTTTTGCCAGCTCCACTTCCATTACTGGTGCCGAGTCGGTGAAGACGCGGAAATTGCCGATGCCGGTGTGTTGTTCGATTTTTGCGGTCAGCTTGGCTAAACGTTGGCGCATGACTTTATGATAATCACGGCCCAAGGCGTAGCGCGAAATGAACGCGCTGTCGCCGTCGCTGATCACCTCCCAGCTATCGCGCGCGCGCGGCGGTGAATAATTCAAACGCACCGAAATCACCCGCAGCGTGCCGGGAATCAGTTCCGCTGGGCGCGCACGTTTCACCCCGTGTTTTGCCATATAATCCATGTCGCCGTGATAGCCCAGCGAGAGCCACTGCTGCAGGCCTTGTTCGGCGGCGACGAGTTGGGTGTCGGTGATGCCAGTCTGTTGAAACCCGAGCTCGCCGCTCCAGCGTTTAATGTCGAGGGCGAGTTGGGTGAAATCGATGGGCGAAGTGGCGGGCGTTGGGGCTGACATGGCGCTATGATACCGCCAACACCGCTGCGGAAAAAATCCATGCATAATTTTTTGAGTTGAAGCAATGAAAAATATTAGCCGACATCTCGACAACGAAGCCGCCACGCAGCA
>JAYVJD010000118.1:0-4605 GCA_043769625.1 Pseudomonadota bacterium
ACGGGGCCAGATGCGCCATGATGTCGCGGCGTCCGCCGAACGCGCCCATCGGCATACCGCCGCCGATGACTTTGCCGAGCGTGGTGAGGTCGGGGGTGATGTTGAATGCACCTTGCGCGCCGCGCAGATTGACACGAAAGCCCGTCATCACTTCATCGAAGATCAACACGGCACCGTGCAGCGTGCATTGCTTGCGCAGGGTTTCCAGAAATCCTTTGGCCGGTGCGACAAAATTCATATTGCCGACCACCGGCTCGACGATGACGCAGGCAATATCGCTGCCAAATTTATCAAAATAATCAACAACTTGCTGTGAGTTATTGTAATCAAGCACTGCAGTATGGGCGACCACATCAGCGGGCACGCCAGACGAGCTGGGGTTGCCGAATGTCAGCGCGCCGCTACCGGCTTTCACCAGCAGCGCGTCGCCGTGGCCGTGATAACAACCTTCGAATTTGATGATTTTATTTCTGCCGGTGAAGCCGCGCGCGAGCCGAATCGCGCTCATCGTCGCTTCAGTGCCGCTGCTGGTGAGGCGCACTTGTTCGATGCTGGGTAATAGTTTGCAGATTTCTTGCGCGAGTAAAAATTCGCCTTCGGTCGGCGCGCCGAAACTCATGCCATTGGCAACGACGGCTTGCACCGCGCTCACCACTTCAGGGTGCGCGTGGCCCAAAATTAACGGACCCCATGAACCGACGAAATCAATATATTTTTTCCCGTCCGCGTCCCAGAAATACGCGCCTGCGCCTTTGGCGACAAACACCGGCGTGCCGCCGACCGAACGAAATGCGCGCACCGGCGAATTGACGCCGCCAGGAATGAGTTGCATGGATTGTTTAAACAGTTCTTCGTTACGGGTCATGTTTGCTTCTCAAATAATTGGCTGAAATTTCGCGCGGCGTACATGATGTCATCGGCATCAAAAATCGCGCGCACCACCGCGATGCCGTCGGCGCCGGCGTCGATAACTTCCATCGCGTTCGCGGTGGTAATGCCGCCAATAGCAATAATCGGAATCGACACGTGTTGCCACGCTTGCTGCAACAAATCGAGCGGCGCACGGATGGCATCAGGCTTGGTGGACGAGGGATAAAAACTGCCAAAGGCGACATAGTCGGCGCCGCGTTCTTCGGCTTCGACAGCACGTTCGAGCTGGTTGTAGCACGATACGCCGATAATTTTGCCCGGCATTTTCGCGCGGATAACGTCGAGTTTGCCGTCCATCTCGCCGATGTGCACGCCGTCGGCATCCACCGCTTGCGCCAGCTTGGCATCGTCGTTGATGATAAAGAGCGCATTGTAAAGTTTGCACAGCGCGCGCAGTTGCGACGCCTGGTCGATGCGCATCGCGGTGCGATGACTTTTATCGCGATATTGAATCATATGCGTGCCGCCATCGAGCGCGGCGCGCACGTCGGCGAGAAGCTGCGAGGTATTTTCGGTTTGCTGCGTGATGGCGTAGAGGCCACGAATTTCTGATTGGGGATGCATATAACTATTTGATTAAATTGAATATTATTTTAGTGGCCGGGACGGTCGAAGGTTTGATTTTCCAGTTTTTCTTCGCCTTCCTCCTCCTCGCGCGCCCAAAACATGCGGTCCGGAATCGACTGCCCCATGCCGGCGCGGAAGCCATATTTTAAGGCTTGCCAAGTAAACTCCTGCGCCTCTTTCACCGCTTCGGGCACGTCGAGTCCTTGAGCAATGGTCGCAGCGCAGGCCGACGCCAAGGTGCAGCCGGAGCCATGAAAACTGCCGGGTAAGCGCGGCCATTCGTCGGTGCGCACCACGCCGTCCACGTCATACAGTGTATTGATGACTTTCGGCGTGTTGTCATGCGTGCCGGTGATCAACACATATTCGCAACCGCTGGCGATCAAGCGTCGCGCACATTCGGCCATGTCCGGGTTATCGTTATCGTCGCTTTCGTCCAGCGCGAGGCGGCGCGCTTCCATGATGTTAGGTGTGATCAGCGTCGCCTGCGGGATGATCATTTCGCGCATGGCGGAAATCATATCGTCGTTGGACAATTCATCGCCCCGGCCCGACGCGATCACAGGGTCAAACACCAGCGGAATATCCGGGTAATCGGCGACGACTTCGGCAATCGCGGCGATCGCCTCGGTGCTGCCGAGTAAGCCTAATTTGAACGCGGCCACCGGCATGTCCTCCAGCACGGCGCGGGCCTGGTCAGCCACCCATTCCGGGTCGATTGGGAAGACATCTTCCACGCCGACCGTATCCTGAATCGTAATGGCGGTGACGGCCGATAGCGGATGGCAGCCCATACTGGCGAGGGTCAGAATGTCGGCTTGAAGCCCGGCGCCGCTACTGGGATCCGTCGCGGCAAAAACCAACACAATAGGGGGAGCAGGAAACATGACGGCCAATCCGGAAAAGTAGTCGAAAAGCTTGATTTATATAGCATTAGCGCCGTATCATCATGCTGTGAGTGAAGTGGGCGCAAGAGTGGAAAAAATAATCCTACAGCAAGTGCTTCACCCCGCTCCCATTCTAACGTAAAAATGCCCACTGATACGCTGCGGACTGAGCCTGTTGTCGTCCGCGCAAAATTGATAATTGTGACCGATGAAATTTAGAACTTGGATGTGCCTGATTTGTGGTTTTATCTACGACGAGGAAGCGGGTTTGCCTGACGAAGGCATTGCAGCGGGAACAGCTTGGGAAGATGTCCCGGTTAATTGGGTTTGTCCCGAGTGCGGCGCGCGTAAGGAAGACTTTGAAATGATTGAAATTTAGCGGGAATTGAATTTCAGTCTTGTTATCTATTGCATCACCGACTAATCTGGAAGCTGGCCTAGCCTGCTTTATGATTGCGCCGGCGGGGGGTTAGCGGCTTGTTAGCGAATCCAAAAGGAAAAAAACTATGATGAACCAGACAGCTCAGCCGCAACTTAGCGCCACAGAAAAAGGCGATTTTGGAGGATTCGTGAACGAACCTAAACCGCTTGCCGGTACACGCGTAATGGTGATCGACGACAGCAACACTATTCGTCGCAGCGCAGAAATATTTTTGTTGCAAGCCGGTTGCCAAGTGGTGTTGGCCGAAGACGGCTTCGACGCCCTGGCCAAAATTACCGACCATCAACCCGATTTGATTTTCGTCGATATCATGATGCCGCGACTTGACGGCTACCAAACCTGCGCGCTGATCAAAAAACACAGCAAATATCGCACAACGCCGGTCATCATGTTGTCGTCCAAAGACAGCGTATTCGACCGCGCCCGTGGCCGCATGGTTGGCTCAGACGAATATTTAACCAAACCGTTTACCAAAGAAAGTCTGTTGCGCGCCGTGCAAGACCACGTCACGCAACTTAATCGCGTTGCCTGAAGGAGAAATGAAAGTGGCCATTAAGAAAATTTTAGTCGTTGATGATTCAGAAACCGAGCGCGCCTACATCCACGACATTCTTTCGAAAAAAGGCTTCGACGTTATCCTGGCGAAAAGCGGTGAAGAGGGCGTAGAAAAATCCAAAGCCGATCATCCCGACCTGATTATCATGGACGTCATCATGCCCGGCCTCAATGGATTTCAAGCGACCCGCACCATCACCCGCGACGACGCGACCAAACATATCCCGGTCATTATTTGCACCACCAAAGGACAAGACACGGACAAAGTCTGGGGCATGCGCCAAGGCGCGGTAGAGTATATGGTCAAGCCGATCAAAGAAGCCGACCTGCTGGGAAAAATCAGCGCTATTGGTAGATAAACCATGGCAGGAAAAACCAGCCTGCGCGATTACCAAGCCGCCGTAGCTGAGCGGCTAAAAGACGCCTCCAATCAGGGGGCGTCGGCGTCTTCGATGCTCGGTTTTGTCGCCGGCGGGCAAAATTGGCTGGTGAATTTACAGGACGTGACCGAAGTACTGCCGGTCAGTGGCGTGGAGCCGGTACCGCTGACGCAGAAATATTTTCTCGGCGTCTGCAATGTGCGCGGCAATCTGTACAGCATTATCGATTTCGCGGTATTGAACGATAAAGCCGAGACCAAAGCGTTGCCGGAAAACCGCATTATCCTATTGCCCAAGCAAGCCATTCATGGCGCCGCGATTATGGTTACGCGCATGGCCGGCTTGCGCAACCCGGAAAATTTCAAACGTGAGGGTCCGGCGCCGGGTTCGCCCATATGGGCGACAGAAATATTACGCGACGCCGACTTTGAAGCATGGCATTTACTCAATATTGAAACGCTCACCAAGCACCCGAAATTCCTCAATGTGGCCGTGTAATTGCCGCACAAATTTATTAACATAATCAATTAGTTATAAATAGAGAAGCGGTTTATTATGGCATTCAAATTATCCGGCAAAAGCACCGAAAAAGTCGCCAAAGCAAACTCTCGGGGGATATTGTCCGGTATCAATATAAATCGCGCGTTCGCGCTGATTGGCTTGTTATTTTTGTTACCGGTTGCTCTATTAATTTATAACACTTACCAACAAAGTAGCGCTGAGTTGAGCTCATTGGCGAAAGAGCGCGAAGGCGTGAAATATGTCGGCCCGCTGCGTGAATTATGGCGCACAGTTATTCTGCATCGCGGTGCGATGAACCCGGCGCTGAACAACGACCCTGCCT
>JAYVJD010000119.1:0-11838 GCA_043769625.1 Pseudomonadota bacterium
AGTGCAATCTTTGCCGCCGCTTCTTCTGCTCGTTGGCGACGTTTTGTACGCAAACTATCAGAGTGAACGCGGAGTGAATCGGCAATGCTAGTTCCGAATTTTTCGGCCTGAATAAGCATGGCGACCAGGGTGTCCACATCTTCCACACCGGTGCGAATGGCGAGATTGCGCAGCGCGCTTTCTTTGGTGTGGCCCGCGCGTAGTTCGAGCGTGACTAAATGTAATTCATCACTGAGTGCGGGAGATTTGCTGTGCATTTCCTCGCCAACGCGCGATAGCGAAGCATCCATAGCGAGGCCCGCTTCAATACACACGGTTAACAAATCCAGCGCATCAGGAAAATTTTCAAAGATTTCCAACTGTCGCTTGGCTACCATACTGTGAACAATGCCGTTAGGCAGGTAGTAGCCGACCGCAGAGGCAACCAATAATAAAAACATGGTCGTGTTCGCGTCTGGTGCTTGGCCTAAAATAAGGATGACGAAATAAACCAAGAGCGGTAGCAGTACAGCGAGAATTGTTTTCGCGCCAAAGAATATTGCGGGCGCGGAAGTGTCGCGTATCCCGGCGTTCATAAAACGCAGACGCAAAGGCGATTTCTCCCATCCCTCTTCAGGCAACGATAATTTTGCCAGGGGCGTGGTTATTTTCGCGGCTTTTTCCACCCATTGTGATTGCGCAAGTGACGCGCTCATCGCCGGCGATTTGCCGGAAAGGTTTTGCAGACGATTGCGCAGTGGGTCGGCCATCGTGAAATACATGGCCACCATCGCTAGGCCAAACACAGCGAGGAAAATTACGACGAGATAAACAATTTGTATAGCGCTCATTTTGTTTTAGGCCAAAAGGCTTATATCCTGATTTGAATTATTTTGCGCATCCATAACACACCGAACAACATGGAAAAAAGCGACCCTACCAACATAATTTTTCCCATCGGGTCGGTGAATAGCACGTTCATAAAATTCGGGTTCATCAAATTGATCATAAAGGCCGTGCCAAACGGCAACGCGGTCAACACCCATGCCGACATTCTGCCTTCGGCAGATAACACTTTGACGTCACCCAGCAGCTTCACTCGTTCACGGATGATGCGGCTGATGTTGCCGAGGATTTCAGCCAGATTGCCGCCAGTTTCGCGTTGAATTAACACAGCGATTACAAAATAACGCAGGTCCACGCTGGGTACGCGATTGGCCATGTTTTTCAGCGCATCGGGCATAGAGATACCGTAATTCACTTCATCGAAAGTGGTGCGGAACTCCGCCGCGAGTGGATCCGGCATTTCATCGCCGGCCATTTTGACGGCGCTGGGAAAAGCATGGCCCGCTTTTAGCGCGCGACCAATCATGTCAAGAGAATCGGGAAGCTGTAGATCTATTTTCGCTAAACGGGCTTTTTTCCGATTGCCTGCATACATGAAAGGTAATATCGAAACACCAATGCCGACTAGAGCGGCAAGCCACACCGGCATGTCGCGCCAAGAGGCAAACATAAAACCCAGCACTCCCAATGCTGAACTGATAAGCAAAAATCTTGAAACACTCCAAGACATTCCGGATTGCTCAAGCAGCTTATCAATACCTTGAACGCGGGGGATGCCTTGCAAAACACGCTGCAGGAATGGGCTGTCGCTCAGCAGACGCTCTTTTAAAATCGAAATCTGTTTGTTGTCGCTATACCCACCTGCCGACATGATGCGCAGACGACGCTCCAGGCGTTTTGCCTCAGGGCCCTTTTTTGCATTCCAGCCGGTATATAGCCCCTCGAGCAGCAACACCACTGCAATGAAAATTGCGAGTATAAAAAATAGAAAAAGCGAATCCATTATGGGTTCCTATTCAAATCGACGGCTAGGGTCGAACATTTTGTCCGGCAGGAGGACGCCGTGGCTGCGTAAGCGCTCAGCAAACTGCGGGCGCACACCAGTGGCGGCGAAATGCCCCTGCACTTTGCCGTCAGTGCCAGTGCCTGCTTGTTTAAAGCCGAAAATTTCCTGCATGGTAATAATGTCGCCCTCCATGCCGGTGATCTCATAAATGCTGGCAATAATTCTGCGGCCATCCGTCAGCCGCGCGATTTGAACCACCACGGAAATAGCCGAGCTGATTTGGCTGCGCATGGCGCGCACCGGCATGTTGGAATTCGCCATGCCGAGCATATTTTCCAGTCGATGAATCGCATCGCGCGCGGTGTTGGCGTGCACTGTTGCCATCGAGCCTTCGTGGCCGGTGTTCATCGCTTGCAACATATCGAACGCCTCTTCGCCGCGCACCTCGCCGAGAATGATGCGGTCAGGCCGCATCCGCAATGCGTTGCGCACGAGCGCGCGCTGCGATACTTCGCCTTTACCTTCAATGCTGGGCGGGCGTGTTTCAAGTCGAATCACGTGAGGCTGTTGCAGTTGTAATTCCGCCGCATCTTCAATCGTAACAATGCGTTCGTCTTTGCTGATGAAGCCAGACAGAATGTTGAGCAAAGTCGTCTTACCGCCGCCAGTGCCGCCGGAAATTAATACATTCAATTTCGCCTTGGCCACACCTTCAAGCAATTGCGCCATGTCGGGCGTAATACTTTTATTGTTAATAATATTTTCCATCGTCAGTGGAATTTTGGCGAAGCGCCGGATCGAAACAATCGGGCCATCAATCGCCAGTGGAGGAATGATCGCGTTTACACGCGAGCCGTCCGGCAGACGCGCATCGACCATTGGGCTGGATTCATCAATGCGGCGGCCGACGCGGGAGACGATTTTATCCAGGATGCGCATCAGATGCGCGTCGCTGTCGAATTGAATATCGGTTTCGACCAGCTTGCCTTTGGTCTCGATAAAAATTTGTTTATGGGTATTGATCAAAATATCCGATACCGATGGGTCGGCGAGCAATGGCTCCAGCGGGCCGTAGCCGAGCATTTCGTATTGCACATCACGCACCAGCGTTTTTCGTTCGAGATCGTTGATGACGACATCTTCTTCTTGCAATAATTTTTCAACCAGATGTTTCAGCTCTTCTTTAACTTGATCTTCCGGTAGGCTTTCCATCGCCACCAGATTGATGCGGTCAAGGATCAACTGATGCATGCGTATTTTCAGATCCTGAAACGAGCGCTGAGTCACGCCAGCCGGCCGCTTCGCCATAGTGCCTACTACCGTTGCGCTGGCATCGATACTGGACAAACGATCTCTTAACGACATGACATCACTCCTTAAAATACGCGGTTACAAACTCTAAAAAAATCAAGCGCGTCTGAAAATACGCGACAACCAGCCAGAACCTTCACGATCTGGTTCTTGCGCCAACACATGGCTTAGCTCGATTAAGGCCTTGCTCACAGGGCTGGCGCGGTTCAGTTTAATGATTGGCATGCCTTGATTTACTGAGGCGGCGACGCTGGCATAATGATTCGGAACGGTGCGGAAGATACGCGCGCCCAAAGCCTGTTCCAAATCTTCCGTTGAAATCTGGCTGCCTTTCTCGTGGCGATTCACAATTAAATTAATTTTACTTTTCGGATAGCCGAGCGAATTAAAGATGGTTAGCAAACGTTTTCCATCGCGCACGTAGGGGAGCGTCAAGTGCAATATCGGGAAAATCATGTCGGCGTGATCGAGGGCTTTCAGCGTAGCAGCATCGAGACTGCGACCAACATCGAGCACGACAAAATCAAATTGGCTGCGCGCGAGTGTAATCAATTTTTCAATATGGTCCGGTGTGACTTCTAACCCTTGCGCCGGATCTTCCGGCGCGGCGAGCAAACTAAAGCTGGGCGATATTTGCATCATGCTGCCAGTTAGAAGCGAAACGTCGAGGCGACGGATATCATGCGTCAAGTCGGCGAGGGTGCTGGTTGGTTTATGTTCCGATACGAATAGCGAGGCATCGCCGAATTGCAAATTCAAATCGAGCAAACCCACTTTGGTATTCTCAATCGTAGATAAAGCGTGAGCGAGATTGGAGGCAAGAAACGTCGCACCGCTACCACCTTTGCAGGAAATAAACGCTAACACCTTGCCGTTTTTGGCGGGGCGGATATTCATTTTTTCGCGTATGCGGTCAATCGCCATACGCAGTAATTCCGCGTTAGCGGGAGCAGGCAACACTTCACGTACACCTAGGCGCATCGCCTGCAACAAAAATTCTGACGAAGGATGTTTGGCGACGAGAATAAAGGATAACTGTGGGTGTAACAGGGCAAGCCGCTCAAGCGGGGCAAGTATTTCTCGATTATCATTTTCACACTCAAGAATCACCAAGCTAGGCACTGGCTGTGTCGGCAATTTGAGCAGTTGTTCTATGCCACCTTGTAAAGCAACGACGCCGTTCGGTTGCACTTGCCGTGCCACCGCGAGCAAAGCTTCAAGTTCTTTGGGGTGGTGTGACGCGACGGCGATAGTAAAGTTTTCCATGATTGTTTGTAACTAATTGTTTAAATTGAGAATTTTTAATTACACACTGGGTTAGTCGTGCCATAGCTATTCATGCTCTCGCGGCGGAGTTGTGTGCGAAACTTTGGCATTGCAAACCCGAAACTAACGTAGGGCAAGTAAGTGTTGATTTGTACGCCGTCAGCGATTTCAACCGTGGCGCTAGTGATGCAGTCGGCCGACGCGGTTGGGGTGCAGCCTGCTAATTGCTGGTATGAGATAACAATATCGGCGTCGCTGTCGAGAATAGGTAACAGGGCGCGCATTCTTTGTTTAATCGTAGTGTCATTCGTATCGCACACGACAGCCATGCGAGCGCCCATTGCTGTTGCTTCGCCCGCAGTGTTGAGATAAAAGATAAGGCGTCCGACCTCAAATATCCCAAACACAATGGTAAACAGTAGGCCGGCAATCAAAGCAAATTCCACCGCCGCTACGCCGCTTTGTTTTTTGCCAACGATATGGACGAGAGTACTCATAGCACTTGCATCATGGTTTGGCTGACAGTGGGTGGAGCGAAGGAAAAACTATCGGGGCCGAAAAAATTCGGTACTTTCAAGGTGTAGGTGTAACCCGTAATTTTCACGGTAACTAGATTGGCAACGCCTATGGTCGTTGTACCATCAGTGATGGGTTGGAGATTATGGGTAGCTACGCAATTTGTTCGGTCACAGATCGATACCATAGCTAATGTCAGGTCGGGAACCAATGGAGTGCCAGAGCAGGTAGTGGTCGATCCATATACCACCAAACATTTTGCTTCCGCGATTTTTGCCGCATCGCCAGGCGCTGACAGCGTAAGGTGCCGTGCTCCATCGCGAACGCTTTTTACCATCGTATTGTAATAAGAAATCCCGCGACCAAACTCGGCTGTGCCAAAGGCAATCAGCACCAACGGTGGAAGTAGCAAGGCCAACTCCACTGCCGCTGCTCCTTGTTGTTTGAGTCTGGAAATCATCGCCATTTCCTCACTGCACCAAGGTAGGCACAAGCGGCCCTTTTCCGTTGCCATTGCTGGCAAGTCCAATGCTGGTGCAGGGGCTGCTGCCTGCGATAGCGGCGTTGCCACGATATTCAAGGTAAATGGTTCCTGAGCCATTCGACATTGGGTTCAGCATTAGAATACATGCCATTCCGACGATTGGTGTATTACCTGTCCCGCAACTTATAACGGGCACGGCGACAAGGCGGCGCTCAGCTCCATTCTGAGTGTGTTCAAGAATGGAGCTTGCATTTACGTTGCCTTGGACAACACTATTACCGCCTGGATATTCAGCTGGTGTAAAAGGTGTATGAGCGCCCTGCCGAATTTTGTAATTAGAGTAGGCTCCGGGACCTGTACCCGGCAAAGCTGTCTGGTCAATTACTGGACTTCCCGGCGTATTGTTAGGATAGCCATAACCTGTATGATCAGGCGGAGCGTCTTGAAATGAATATGCATTGGCTCCGCTCTGTTTATAAATACCGAACCGAGTGTTATAGGCGAATTTGGCTCCTTGGTGCCCGCCAGGCTGTGAGACATTATCACCAACTTTTACGTTGCAGGTCGCACTATTACCAGTAAGTTGTTCTCTAAGTTCGTTTGTACCGCCAGCGCTCGGGGTGAAATCAATCCACTTGAATGTGCCCGTCAATCCATCACTGGCGTTACCGTTGCTAAACGCCGACTGGAGCCATTGTCCTGTTGTATAGCCAAAATTTGGTGCAGGCCCACTGCTACACACCCCGATAGGTGGTCCATTACAAAATCCTTGGCTCGGCGCCAATGTGCCCACTGATGTCGCGGTCATGATTTGATTGCCGACGCCGAGTATGCCCATGAACCACGGCGTTATTCCTGTAGCTTTGGCACTGCATCGGGCATATTTCGGAAAAGTTAAATTGGTGTAATCGCTGGCGCTAACCGCGCTATAGGTGCCGCTCAGTGTGGTGCTAAATCTAACGCTATTGTCGAGTGCGCCGTTTGCGGGAATGTCCACGGCGGTGCCTTGGAAATTATTACTGTTTTTCTTTGCGATAAACCTGCCGGCAATCTCGGCGTTTTGCACAAAAGTTTTTGAGCAGGTACCGGCTACGCTCGTATCGCAAATCAATTCTTTTGCCGCCGCCAACGAGCAGGCATCCGCCGCATTTTGCAATTCGCTTTTGTGCACATACAGCCGCCCAGCATCCATTGCCAGCCCGGCAAAGCCAATCATCACGGACATACTTAACGCAACAAATACGGCCACTGCGCCGCGTTGTTGCGAAGCGGTTTTATTGCGCCAAAGTTGTTTGGCGCTTTGAAAAAATAGCTTTGATGGTGAGTGATTCATATTAAGCTCCTCAATTCAGGATGCGGTAAATATATTAGCCGCCACCAATACCAATGGTGAAGGCGCTGGGTTGTTTCTCGGGGGTCTTGATGCCTTTTTCGAAATTGTCATATACCGATTTTGCGGCGTTGCCGTCGATTTGTGGATTGGCTTTGTTGGCCGAAGCATCGGGGTTGATGGTTTGTTGTGCCTTGGCGATATTTACCGTGTCGCCGAATTTGCTGTCCATACGTGGAGTAGTCGCGACGCATCCGCTGACGAGGAGCGTGCTGGTGAGGGCGGTAAAAATAAACAAATAATGGTTACGCATGATTATTCCTAACTATTTGATTTAATTGAGTTATTTAATATCAAAGCCAGTGGCAGGTTTGGTTGGTGCGTTGGGTTGCGTGGGTGTTGCTTTCGCCGTTGCGCTGCCTTCCATTTGTCCCTTAAGGAAAAATTCGCTGCGCGTGGGCTCGACAAATGAATCGGTTGGTAACGCGTAATCTGCAGGCAATGGTTTGACCAAGCGTGGGGTGACTATGAACACTAACTCCGTTCGGTCGGTCTGAAAATCACTGCTGCGGAACAGCGCACCGATGATCGGGAGTTCGCCTAAAATCGGTAATGCTTTGATATTTTGAGTCACGTTATTCTTGATCAAACCGCCGATGGCGAAACTTTGGCCGTCAAATAATTGCACTGTGGTAGAAGCACGACGGGTGTTGATCGAGGGTAATATCGCGAGGTTAGTTGAGCCAGCAAGTGATATACCCACTCCTTCACGGTTAAGTTCAGAGACTTCCGGCGCTACCTTTAGGTTGATACGCCCCCCTTCAAGCACGGTTGGCGTGAACTTGAGGCCGACACCGAATTCTTTTTCTTCCAATGTGATGCGCAATACGCCGTTGTCGCCAGTAGATGAAACGGGAATAAATATTTTACCGCCTGCGAGAAAGCTGCCCTCTTGCCCACTGATCGCCATCACGGTCGGCTCGGCGAGGATTTTTACCAGACCATCTTTTTTCTCGGCGTCGAGCGTGATGAATTCACCCGTGGCTTTTTTGAATACATCAATGACGCCACCTGAGCCGGTAAGAAAATTGGATACGATGCTGGACGTCCAACTGCCATCGGTGCGGCGAGCAGCGAGGCTGACGCCGAGTTTGTCGAGCATGGTTTTGGAAATCTCTGCGACCTTTACTTCAAGCATGACTTGTTGAGGCGCGGCAACCGAGAGCATGTTGACCACCCGGCTTTGCTGGCCCCCAGCTGCGCCACCACTGCTGGCGGCGCCTTGCCCGCCAGCCGCGCCTACGCCGTTAGAGCGGCGCGTGAAAGCCGTTGCTAATGCAATGGCTTTTTCGACCGCGATAATATCGCTGACTGTGCCGGACAATACCAGTGAATCGGCGGCGGAATGTACGCGCAAGCCTTTTTCTTCTGGCATAAGCTGACGAATTTTCTCTTCAACGGAGGCGGTATCAATATTGACGCCGACTTCGACTAAGGCGCAACGACCTGACGCATCTTGAAACATTAAATTGGTCGAACCGATTTTTTTGCCGAACACAAAAAACATTCCGCGCGGCGTAGGCGAGGTGAGCGGCTCAACTTGAATGACTTCGGGATTGCCGACCGTACGCAGAAACGCGCCAGAAGCGAAATTAAGTTTTTGCATATTGAGTATGGTCGATTTGCCCTCGGGTACCCCGAGGAACTCGGCCGTGGAAAGGTCTGAGTTACACGTTGGTGTGGGGATGTTAGCGGCGGTGGCAGCCGCCGCAGTAGCAGTATTCGCTGCAGGTTTAACCGCTACCATTTTTGCTTCAGGGATGACAATTGGTTTTGCTGCGGTGATTTTGGCCGCGCCGATCGGGGCGGTTTTTGCGTTCAAAATCGCCGTCTCGACGGCGACTTGCGCCTGGCTGGTAGAACTCAGCCCGACTCCGAACAAACATATTGCTCCAAGCAGCGCAGAAAAACAGGAAGCGTATCGAGTTGTTTTCATGGTCCCCTCTTTATTTCTTTGTTGTGTATTCATGGCTGGTCATAATTGGTTTATTTTAATAACATTCGCGCACACGGCCTGCGCCGGTGATGACTTCGACGCATACTGGCGCGGCAGGCTGTGGCGTGGCGGGAGCGGGGCGATATTCGACCACTCTTCTCACTATAGGTTTTGTCATTACTGGTTTGGGTTTTTCTTCCACTACAATATTCTTGTCTGGCAGGTTAAGTAAATTCAGTTTTGTCGCCCCTTCTGTGCTGGCGAGTTTGGGGTCAACTTGATTGCGCAACACTAATGATAAAGTACCGACGCTGCGCGCGAGATCAAGTAACTCTGCCTGTTCAGGCGAGACTTCAAGCGTCACGGCGTTGACGACTTTTGCTTTGGTGTCGTCGCGGTTGGATTCCTGCGCGACGGCGAGGACTAAAATTTTATCCAGTACAATTTTTGAAATCGACGAGTCTTTGCTGCCGCTTTTAATATTCTCTTCCATGGTGTTGACGAGAATATCAACATAGTTACCCGGCAACGCAAAACCCGCGACACCGACCACATCATTTACGCGTACAGTCATCGCACGCTTGCCCTCTGCCACCACTGCGGACAGTCCGCCCTTGGAGCCAACCGGCGCGAGCTTTGATTCAAGAATCGGCTCTCCTGCTGTAATCGTGGTTTTGGCTACACGTGTATCGAGCGTTTTAGGGTCGCTAAATGAACCCGTCGGCACGCTGCCTGCGGGCCAATCTACGAGCTTGACCATCAGTGGATTGATAGGGGCGCCTAGATCAATGTTGGCCGCAGCGACGGCGATTTTATTGGTGCTAATGTTTGCTTGATTGCTGATCCATCGCGCGGCGAGCACGACGGCTATCAGTCCGGCCAACACGGCCATGATCATCATTACCAGCGCTCTTGAGTTATTCATTACTTTCCCCAGTCTAAAAATTCTTAATTAAAACATATAGTTATAGAATCTAGTGTTGGGCGAAATAATTGCGCCATGCCCAACCTAGCAATTCGTGATTCAGCTCCACCTGGCGTCTTTCATACACAGCAAAATCGCGTAACTGCGTCAAGATGTCGCGCGGATAACAAGCGAGCAATGCTTTGTTTTCTTTATGGTGATACTCGTTCAGCAAATGTTGGAAGGCCGTTTCTACATAGTTGATTCCTAGGCTCTGGCATACTTGTTTGAACACGTTGCAGTATTGTTCTTCGGTGAGTGCGTCCACGCGAATTTTGTAACCCAAGCGGCGCAAGAAGGCTTCGTCGGCAAGTTGCGAGGGTAATTGGTTCGATGAAAATACTACGGAAACATCAAACGGCAGCGGAAATTTGTAACCAGTGTGCAGTGACAAATAATCCATGCGGCGTTCCATCGGTACAATCCAACGGTTCATGATTTCTTGCGGCGATACCATTTGTCGGCCGAGGTCATCGACAATAAAAATGCCATTGTTGGCTTTGATATGCGGCGGCGCTTGATAGAAGCGCACGCTGTCGTCGAAATCAAGATCGAGCATCGACAACGTCAACTCCCCGCCCGTCAAGACCACTGGACGGCGGCATAAACACCACCGCTGGTCGAGAATATTCGTGCGCTCCAGCTTGCCAGAAATCGGCGTGACTTCGGCGAGAGGATGATGCACCAACGGATCAAAAATCTGTATGACTTCGTTTTCCACCAGAATCGCGTGCGGCACCGCGATAGTACCGCTGAGTAGTCGGACTAATTGTTCTGCTATGAATGTTTTGCCCGACCCTGCCGCGCCATAAATGAAAGTCGCGCGACGTGAATTCATTGCCGCACCGAGTTGGTTGAGAATATTTTCGTCGATGACGATGTTGGCGAACGCGCGTTGCATGCCTTCACGCGTGATGCGCATATCGGTAATGGTTTGGCGCTGGATTTGCGCTGTGTAGGCAGCCAAGCTCACCGGTGCCACGCCTGCGTATTGGCTTTTGCGCATGTAATCTGCCGCGCGTTGACGTCCTATTTCTGTGAGATTGTATTCAGGCAAGCTACTATTGCCCCGCATGACTTCACACAGTTTTTCTGCACGCATGAAATCCAACACACTATCAATTAACGTTTGCGGGAGCTTGAAATGATGTGCGAGATTGCTACTTGGAAGTTGGCCGCGCAGAAACAGGCCTTTGGTCAACAATTCGACGAGGAATAAAAACGGTAGCCCCGATTCGTCAACAGTACGCGGCGGTGCCGGTAAATAACCTCCAGCCATTTCCTGGGTCCCCATTTTTTCTACAACTTGCATTAGATCGGGGGCTGACATGATGTATCCCTGTTGTTCTAGTTTTATTCAATAACCGTATTACGACTGAAACACTACATCATCGTAAAAAGTGGCATGTGGCCATGCTGCGCCAAAAAAATATACACAAATGTGCCAGCTGATATAGCAATCGCATAGGGCATTTTAGACGCTGTTTTAGGCATGCCTTCCATAGTGGGCATTTCGCTCATGGACAGCTTGAAGTAGGATCCCCACGCCATATGTTTGAGGTTGCCTAACATGGGTTGCACTACGCCTTGCTTCAGCGCAATAACGATGGCGAGCACGCCACCGATCAGCAAGGTGAATAATATGATGTTTAGAATGGGGTTGGCGCCGACGAATGCACCGACCATAGCCATGAGTTTTACATCGCCCGCACCCAAGGTGCGCAGCATATAAAAGGGTAGCAGTAGCGCAAGTCCGACCCCAAGGCCGATGAGGGAAGACGTGAAGCCAATTGCGCCAGGAAGTTGGCTGGTGAAGCCAAAGCCCTCGGGCATGACGCTGTTTAAAATCAAGCCGAGCAAGGCGCCCGAAAAAACTAATTTATTGGGAATCTTGTTGGCCTGCACATCCCGCCAGGAAGCGCATAAAAGTAGCCCGCTTAATAACGCGATTACTGACACGGCTAACATCTGTGGCGTGAAATAATTCATGGCTTACGTTCTTTTGATTAGATTAATTCGTTAATGACGGTCATTTCTCTAGCAGCTCACCAAAGGACTCTGTACGCAGTTAGCAATGTACGTAAAGTAGCCATTAATCGCGGTCCCCACGCTTGCAGCAGCGATAACGATGATCAGCGCA
>JAYVJD010000120.1:0-4583 GCA_043769625.1 Pseudomonadota bacterium
TTGCATTTGTTTACGGTCCATTGTGGTGCCTTGCATAGTGTTCTCCTTTCAAGAGAATAGTAGGCCTTCGGCACTTACACAATTTTATTTACAGGCTCGAGTTGTCGCTGATTGCAGCGAATTTTTAACTGCAATTTGAGAAGTTGAGAAAGGGTTGTAGTTATATAAACTTAGTCCGCCAATAGGAGCCTCTATACTAAGATTCAGTACGGCGGCACCTAATAGATAACTAGGAATGTTTCTAAAATATACTCTTTCTTCATACATAGCGCTGTCAATTCCCCTAACGACGTTAGCAGTCGACGCGGGGCCTGTACAGCCTTCGAAGACTATAATGCTTATTATGGGAGCACCAGGCGCCACACCAGACATGCCAGAGTTATTGTTCTTGGCGGCAGCTATACCAGCCACAGCAGTACCATGGCCATCGCAATCGTTGAAGCTTCCGTCCATAGTTGCAGACAAGTTCTTAACAACATTTAGCTCTGGGTGCACAGCTGAAACGCCTGTGTCGAGAATATAAATTCTTGTTTTGGAAAGATCCTTGATTTGCGTATTGGCACCAGAAAGGGCAGAGCTCAAGTTGGCAGCCGTGGCGTAAATGCCCCAACCGACAGTTTGCCCGTTATTAGTCTGGTTGTTCCAAGGGGGCGAGGAGGCTAACAAAAATGCTTGATTTTCTTCAATATGGGCGCTGCGAATGGCTTTAATATCTTCAATTTGTTTCTGGTTTAGATTTGCTGCAAATCCATTTGATGCCCAGCTATAAATATGTGTTGCTTTGAAGCCATGCTTTTTCTCTAGCCGATGCAACATGATTTTCATTTTTTGGTTTTGATTACGCCACATATCAGCATTTTTTGTGTGACGTTCGTCTTCTTCGACTACGCCATCGTCTTCCGCCTCAACAACAGATTCATCGAAAGTGACAATATGGGTGGGATGTTCAGGCCCTAATTTATTTAATTTCTCAGCAGATGCGGGGGGGGGCAAACATTACCAGACTGAAAAACATGACAAGCAGATGACGAGTAAGCATGGCATTCTCCTGTTGAGTTTGTTGTTGCGGAACTGCTCTTTCAGGTTGCGCCCGTGCGTAATTAGGCGTCAAGTAAATTTTTGTGTCGGAATTAAAAGATGAAATAAAACAGATATTTTTTGATGAGTAGATTCCGCTGTTGGAAAAATTTGACTAGCTCACTGGCGCAGGCTGTAATAAACTCATCCCCACCCTAACCCTCCCCTTGAAGGGGAGGGGATATTCGTAAAAAAACAATCAACCTAAATGATGCGCTTTGCTCATGCCATAAACTGGTGTTGGTATGCCCTCTTTACGTGCCTTGATTTGCAATGATAAAAACTGCGAGTAGTGGCGCGACTGGTGCAGGTTGCCGCCGTGGAACCATAGAGATGATTGTTGCGTGGGTTTCCACATATTGCGCAGTTCACCTTCCCACGGGCCGGGGTCTTTGGTGGTGTTGGAGCCGAGGCCCCAGCATTTGCCTACTTTGTCGGCGACGTCTTTTGAAATGAGTTTTGCCGCCCAGCCGTTCATGGAGCCATAACCCGTGGCGAGCACGATTAAATCAGCAGGTAATTCGGTGCCGTCGGATAACACTACGGATTTTTCTTTTACCTCTTTAACATTTACGCCGCTTTTTAATTTTACGCTGCCGTTAGCAATCAATTCCGAAGCGCCGACATCGATGTAATAGCCGGAACCGCGACGCAGATATTTCATAAACAATCCCGAGTCATCGTCGCCGAAGTCGAGCATGAAGCCGGCTTTCTCAAGGCGCTGATATAAATCCGCATCGCGTTTTTTCATTTCTTCATACACAGGAATGTGGAAGGTGTGCATGATTTTGTACGGCACCGAGGCGAAGATTAAATCCGCTTTGTCGGTGGTCACGCCACTTTTTACCGCTTGCTCGGAATACAAACCGCCCAGCGCAAGATCCATCAACGATTCTGATTTGGCGATGTGGGTGGAAGAGCGTTGTAGCATGGTGACGTCGGCGCCGTGCTCCCATAGGTCGGCGCAGATGTCGTGCGCGGAATTATTCGAGCCGACGACCACGCATTTTTTGCCGCGATACGATTCGCCATTGGTAAATTTGCTCGAGTGTACCAGCGTGCCTTTGAAATTTTCTTCGCCGGATAATGTGGGTTGGTTGGCGACGGCCGACATGCCGGTGGCCAGGATCAATTGTTTCGGCCGCAGCGTGACCGGTTTACCTTCGCGCTCGACGGTCACCGTCCATTCTTGTTTGGCTTCGTCATATTTCGCGCTCTTGCATTCGGTGCTGCCCCAATAATTCAGCTCCATAATTTTGGTGTAGCTTTCCAGCCAGTCACCGATTTTATCTTTGGGTGAAAACACCGGCCAGTTATCCGGGAAGGGCAAGTAAGGCATGTGGTCATACCAAACCGGATCGTGCAGGCATAAAGATTTATAACGATTGCGCCACGAGTCGCCGGGGCGCGGATTTTTTTCAATCACTATCGTCGGTACGTCGAGCCGCTTCAATCGTGCAGCTAGGCCAATGCCACCTTGCCCGCCGCCGATAATCACGCAATACGGTTGTTTGGTGTAACCCAACTCGGCTTCTTCTTGTACTTTGAGTTCGGCCCAGTTTTTGCGATCTTGCACAATGCCATGTTGCGCGCCGGGAATACGCGTGTCGCCTTTTTTTTTCGGGGAATTTTTTCAGTTCGACCATGCTGGTCAATAGCGTCCAGCACTTGTCGCCTTTGAGCCGCAGCAAACCTTTGCCGCGCGCGGTGGCGGTTTCGAATGTGAACCAGGCTTCGTTCACGCCGCCCGCTTCGGTGGCTTCACCGTCGATTTGCCAGTTTGCCGGCTTGGTGTTGGCCAGCGTCGCCGTGAGCATGTCTTTAACTTGCGCCTTGCCTTCGACGGTTTTGATATTCCAGGTAAAGGTCACCAGATCGCGCCAATAACAATCTTCGTCAAACATATTGGTCGCGGCGTTGATGTCGCCGCTGCTGAGCGCAGCGCCGAATTTTGTGAGCCAAGTGGATGCGGCGTTTGTTGGGTCAGACATAGTGCCTCCTAAGAAATGATTTGAATCATTACCCCCGCATTCATCCTAGTTCGGCTTTGGCTATCTGTAAACGTGATATGAATAATCAGTTGAAAATTAAGGTATTTTATTTCGCCAGTTTGCGTTCATGTTCGAGCAACCACTGCTTGCGTGGCAAACCGCCGCCGTAGCCGGTAAGCGAGCCGTCGGCGCCGATGACGCGATGGCATGGCACGACGACGGCGAGCACGTTGTCGCCATTCGCGCGGCCCATTGCGCGCACCGCTTTGGGGTTGCCGATACGCACGCACATTTCCGCATAGCTACGTGTTTTACCCACGGGAATATTTTGCAATTCATTCCACACCGAGAGCTGAAAATCGGAGCCGGATAACACTAGCGGCGTGGAAAATTTCGTCAATTCACCATTGAAGTAACTATCTAATTCTATTGATATTTTTTCCAGATATGGATGCGCGCCGGGAACGATTACGCAGCCTTGTTTTTTGCGCAGGCGCTCGATTTCTTTTTCCAATCCGCGTCGATCGACGAACTCGAGTAAATGTAATCCGTCGTCGTTTGCCAGCGCTAACATCCCGCCGAGCGGCGTGTTAATCCATTTCGCCAACATGCTCGTGACATTTTTCGCGTCGCGCGGCGGCGTGCCGAAAATTTTGCCGAATGCTTCGCGGAATCCGCTGGCCGATTCAAAGCCATTTTCAATTTGCGTGTTAATCACCGATTCTCCTTGTCTGATTTGTTGCAACGCGCGGCCCATGCGCCGTGCGCGCAAATACGCATGAAAGGTCATGCCGTAATGACGCTGAAATTGTCGCCGCGCGGTAGAAGGGTCAATATCCATGTCGCGCAAATCTTGTTCGCGCAAACGTTGATCGGGCGCGGACTCGACCACGGCGAGTAATTTTTTTACCACCTCGGGCGGCCCTGGTACGCGCTCCAGCGGATGACAACGTGCGCATGGGCGATAGCCGGCGTACAGCGCATCGCGCGAAGTAGAAAAAAACTCCACGTTTTTTTCTAATGGTTTTTTTGCCGGGCAAGTAGGCCGGCAAAATATCCCCGTGGTTTTCACGCCAGCGAAAAATACGCCTTCGAACGACGCGTCGCGCTCGGACAGCGCACGGAATAAAGTTTTGTATGAGAAGTCGTTCATGAAGCAAATCATAGCGTGAGTAAAAAACCTTGTCGCCGGAATTCAGGCGTGGAATTTTTGCTTAAGCTGCGGAGGATAAATCGGTTTCAACAAATTTGCTTTGAGCCGGTGTCGCGGCGCGGTTAAATCGAAGGCTGAATAGTGCGCCGCGACCGCCCGGCGCATCATGCAGCGTAATGTCGGCCTGATGCAGTCGCGCAATTTCTTTGACGATGGCGAGCCCGAGTCCGCTGCCGGTTTCGTTGCTGCCGAGCACACGATAAAAGCGCTCGAACACGCGCTCACGATCGGCTGGCGCAATGCCCGGGCCATTATCTTCGACGCTTACCAGCACATTATTTTCAGACAAACTCACCCGCGCG
>JAYVJD010000121.1:0-4577 GCA_043769625.1 Pseudomonadota bacterium
CCGTATAAGTCGCGCGTAAACGGTTGCTCGTTCGCGTGATCATGCAAAAGAATTCGCTCGCCATATACTTTTCCTTCCAGATTCTTTACGCGAAAAGCATCGGCATAGCGTTGTGGCGTGTCGTAAGGTGAAGAGAGCGTCACGTCGAAATCAAAACGTTTTTCGCCAGCAATTTTTACTTTGACGTCGATCACGTCAGGATGTTTTTGGCTGTCCGAATTTTTCGCTTGCGCCAAATCATGGTCTGCAATGGTTAAGGCCAATATTGTCATAACAAAAACAAAGGTGCGATTCATATATTCTCCCAATGGTGGGCAAACCGTAGCGTGCGCACCGCGCACGACACTGCATTTATTCCCTCCCTCCCTTTCAAGGGAAAGGTGGGACGGGTTCAGGAAATACGCGATTAACGCTTCCAACTATATTCATTTCTTTGTAAATATTCACTAGCACCGTCGTACTTCACTTCTTTCCTGATGGAAAAATTCGTTGCATTAAACAGGTAGGTGTACCGAAGCAGGGCGGTTTTATTATTATCCTTATCGTATTTTTCCGTCACCAGTTTTAGCGTTCTGTCGGGTAAATAAACTTTTTCTACAACTTTCTTCCCATCTAACATTCCCCCATCTGAGCTGATCACCAGCCCATATTTGCTGTTAGCTTTAGGCTCGTCCGGATATTGGTAATCAAAAATCCATTTTGATGGATCTTCGCTCGATAGGCTGACTATAAGATTAGAAGCGATGGTGGTTTTCTGTCCATTGCTGTAGTCCAAATAAGTCAGCGCACCTACCCATTGCTTACCCGTCAGCACTTGAAAATCGGTAGCGTCTATTTTTTGTGGTGATAAAGTTGCGCAGCCAACGCACAAAAAGAAAAAGTAAATCGCCAATGCAGTTTTCATTTTTACCTCTAAATTGAACTGCCAATTGTTTTGCTCGCTCTACTTTTGCTTATTTGTTTTCGTTCTTCAGTAAACTTCCACCAAGGCTGCGCTTCTTCGCCATTCATAAAACGTGTAATGGATATAAACACATCAATTACGCAGGGGTCGTGGCGAATTCCGGTTTTTTGGCAAAGCAGTTCATGCATTTCAAAAGCATTTCTGCCTATGAGTTGCCTGGGTTCGTGGATACCCAATAGACGCAAATCTTCCGCGCCAGCTTTGCCGATATTCGGTAAGTCTGTCAGCTTCACAAGACGGCTACGATCTACTTTACTGGGGTTCATTGTTAAATGTTCATTATTGGATTGGGTTACATCAAGCGACTATTTTCAACGGCAACTGCCTCAAGCGTTTCCCCGTCAACGCAAACAAGGCATTCGCCACCGCCGGTGCTATCGGCGGCGTGCCGGGTTCGCCGACGCCGCCCGGCGGCAAGGTGCTCGGAATAATAAAAGTATCGATGCGCGGGCTTTGCGCCATGCGTAGCATGTCGTAGCTGGGGAAATTGCTTTGCTCGACGCGGCCATTTTTGATGGTGATTTCGCCGTAGAGCGCGGCGGTTAAGCCAAAAATTATCGCGCTTTCCATTTGTTGCGTGACGATGGCGGGGTTGACGACGGTGCCGCAATCAATCGCGCACACGACACGGTTTACTCTGATGTTGTTATCTTTGTCGATCGACACCTCCGCCACTTGTGCGCATATAGCAGCGAAGGATTCATGCAACGCGATGCCGCGTGCGCTGCTGGCGGCAAGCGGCTGTCCCCATCCGGCCTGACTTGCGGCAAGGTCGAGCACGGCGCGATGACGCGGATGATTTTGCAAAAGTGATTTGCGGAATTCATATGGATCTTTGCCTGCGGCGTGCGCCATTTCATCTATGAACGATTCGACAAAGAAGGCGTTATACGAATGGCCGACGCTGCGCCACGAACCGACCGGCACCGGGATTTTGCTGCGCACTTGTTCGATTTTAATATTCGCTATTTCGTAGGGCTGGTCGAATGCACCTTCGATGTGATTTTTGTCCGGCATGTCCATCGCCATGCTGCCCATCAAGCGCTGCATAGTGTCGAAGCCGACTGATGGCGCGGCGACACGATTGGACCAGGCGGCGATTTGACCTTTGTCATCAATTGCGCCGGAGAATTTCGACATCGCTGTTGGCCGGTACATATCGTGCTGCATATCTTCTTCGCGCGTCCAAATCATTTGCACCGCTCTGCCATTCAGTTGTTTGGCGATGTGCACCGCTTGTTCGATCATGTCGATTTCCAGACGTCGCCCGAAGCCGCCGCCGAGCAAAGTGGTGTGGATAATCGTGTTGTCACTGCTTACGCGTGCTGCCTTGCTGGCTTTCCATTGCGCAAGCGACGGCACTTGCGTCGGCACCCACACTTCGCATTTGCCGTCTTTAACTTGCGCGGTGCAATTGACCGGTTCCATCGCTGCGTGAGCAAGAAAAGGTACTTCGTAAATCGCGTCGATTTTTTTCGCTGCTGATTTCAAAATCGTTTCAGCATCGCCGACATTACGAAAACCTGACGCCGAAGTTTTTTCTACATCCGCCGCAAGTTGTTTGCTGATCGCAGTCGAATCAAGCGTCGCATTCGCGCCTTCATTCCATTCGATCTTTAATGCTTCAAGATTTTTTTTCGCGCGCCACCAACTATTACTCACCACCACGACGCCATGCGGAATAATATATAACTCATTGTTATTACTTATATTTTTACTTAGCTCGGCAAAGCTCGATTTAAGCGTTCCGCCGATCACCGGCGATTGTTTTACCGCCGCATACATCATGCCCGGCACGCGCGTGTCGATGCCGAATTGGGCTTTGCCGTTTACTTTGTCGGCGATGTCAGTGCGTGCAATCGGTTTGCCGATGAGAGTAAAGGTCGCCGGATCTTTCAATTTCACAATGTTCGGTTTTATGGCGGCGGCGTCTTGGATCAATTCACCATAACCCGCTTTGCGATTGCCGGTTGGATGCAACACCTCGCCATTTTTAGTGACACAAACCGTTGGAGGCACATTCCATTTCTTCGCGGCGGCTTCGATCAGCATCGCGCGTGCGGTCGCGCCTGCGGTGCGCATCGGTAACCAAGCGTCGCGTACGCTGCTGGAGCCGCCAGTGACTTGCAGCCCCAACGCAAAACCAATTTTTTCGATTGACGCGCGACCGCTGCGCGCGAGAAAGCCGTCGTCATCGGGATGGAACGGTAACAAGTTTTGAAACAACGCGGCGTTGGCATACATTTTCGCCACCGGCGCTTGCTCGACTTTTACTTTCGCCCAATCGGCATCGAGTTCTTCCGCCAACAACATCGGCAGCGCGGTATAAACACCCTGGCCCATTTCCGATCGTGGTACGGCGATGGTGACTGTGCCGTCGGCAGCGATTTTTACCCAGCCATTTAATGCGATTTCATCTTTGCCCGTCGCCAGTAATGCGCCGCTGCCGAGTTTGTCTTGGCGGCCGAGAATGTTGTAACCGATCATTAAACCGCCGCCGCTGAGTATCGCGCCAGCCAATAAAAATTTGCGTCTCGATTTACTTTTCACGCCGCTCATTTTGGCTCTCCCATTTTCGCTGCGAGATGTATCGCCTCGCGCACGCTTGGGTACGTTCCGCAACGACAGATATTGCTAATCGCTTGATCGATGTCGGCGTCCGTCGGGTTGGGTTTTTGTTCGAGCAATGATACTGCCGCCATGATCATGCCGCTCTGGCAATAACCGCATTGCGGCGCTTGGGCCTGTATCCACGCCTGCTGCACTTTATGTAATTTGCCGTCTTGTTCGAGCGCTTCGATGGTGCGAATTTTTTTCCCTGCCATCAGTGAAACCGGGATCACGCACGAACGCGTCGCGACGTCATCAACGTGCACGGTACATGCGCCACAAGCCATCACGCCGCAGCCGAATTTGGTCCCGGTCATATTCAATACGTCGCGCAACGCCCACAACAGCGGCATATCGTCTTCAATGTCGAGGGCGGAATCTTTTCCGTTAATATTGAGTGTGATCATGAACAAGTCCTCGAATGTGGCGTGAGATTACAAGATAGAATTATACGCGTTAGATGTTTGTCATCCTGAACGCAGTGAAGGATCTGTTGTTACTTTTAACCTCTAGCTATATAGTAAAAAATTAAATATAATCAAATAGTTATGAAACAACACTTCAACGGCCTTTGGCGCAATAAGGACTTTCTGAAACTTTGGACATCGGAAACGATTTCGGTGTTCGGTTCGCAAATCACCAACCTTGCGTTGCCGCTCACCGCCGCCTTGATGTTGCACGCCACACCGTTTCAAATGGGCGCCCTCGAAGCGATGGCGACTTTGCCGTTTGCGCTGTTCAGTTTATTCGCCGGCGTGTTTGTCGATCGCATGAGGCGCTTGCCGATTATTATGTCTATGGAATGTTTAAGCGGCGTGGCCCTGCTGTTAGTGCCGATTGCCATGTGGCTGGACATGTTGAACATGTCGATTTTGTACGTCACGGTTTTTTTATGCGGCTTCGCCAATGTCGTATTCGGCGTCGCGCACCAAACTTACGTCACCAGTTTAGTCAGCCGTCAGCACTTGGTCGAAGCCAATTCTAAGCTCGGCATGAGTTGGTC
>JAYVJD010000122.1:0-4552 GCA_043769625.1 Pseudomonadota bacterium
AGGCGCCTTACCCGCCGACAAAGTCGGCACGGCGGGCTTCCGCGTCACCATCAAATAATTCACATGAAACAACCACTACCCCTTTATCGAATCGGCTGCAGGGTGCTGTATTTCCTGCGTAAATCCACTGCAGATCCGCCGTGGAAGCGCACGCCCAACTCATGGCACCTCATGCTCGGCAGCGCAGGACCACCATGAATTATCCATCGCAACAGAAGCACATTATTTTTGTATTTTTAATTTCAGGGAGAAACAAATGAAAAGGAACAGCATAAATGGCTTGACCCATTTCAAAACTGCGGCGTTGGTAGCCGTAGCTTTGAGCTTGGGTATGGCGCAAAACGCCATGGCAGCCGGTGTCGCATCTGGCACCAGCATCGACAACTTGGCCACTTTGAACTACTCAGTCGGCGGCGTAGCACAGCCAGCGATTGGCTCATCCGCGACGGGCAACAGCACCGGCGCAGGCACACCGACTACTTTCATAGTAGATAAAAAAGTGAACGTAACAGTCGTTGACGCCAACGCCACCTTCACCAGCGTCACACCGGGCTCGACCGCTCAAGTCACCACATTCACCGTGACCAACTTGGGTAACGATCCACAAGACTACAGCTTGGTTACGACCAATCTGGCCAACGGCACCCCCCTCTACGGCGGCACCGACAATTTCAACGCGACCGCTTGCGTAGTGCACGTTGAAAGTGGCGCAACCCCCGGCTATCAGGCGGCGCAAGATACCGCGTTGTTCATCGATGAGTTGGCACCTGACGCCACCAAGACCGTTTATGTGGTGTGCGACATTCCAGTAGGCCAGGTCAACACCGACCAAGCAGTTGTCAGCTTGACCGCAACGACATTGGCTGGCGGAACCGCGAACACGCAAGGCGCCGCATTGGTCGCCACAGTCGGCGCGAATACCGCTGGTGTGGACATCATATTTGCTGATGCCGCCGGTGCAATCGACGCTGCACGTGACGGTGCATTCTCGGCACTCGACGCTTACCGTATTTCGAATGCCGTGCTGACCATTGCCAAGACCGCGACGATAGTCTGCGATCCGATCAACTCGACAACTAACCCGAAGAACATCCCCGGCACCGTTGTACGTTGGACGATCACGATTACCAACACGGCAGGTGCAGGTTCTTCCGCGACTTTATCCAGCGTAAGCGACGCATTGAATGCCAATACCACGTTTGATCCTAATTTGGTAACCGGAGCCGGTACGTGCGCAAGCACAGGCGGCACACCGGAAAGCGCAGCGGGCACAGGCTTCAAATTAGACATTTTGGGCGACACCCGTCCTGGTGTTTATCCGAAGTTCTTCACCAGTGCTGCTGATGCCGACGGCGCAAGCTTCGCTGCCGGTAACGTCACCATCAACTACGCAGCCGGTATGCCCGCAGAAGCCGGTTACGCAGCAGGTGAATTGAAGCCGGGTGAATCCGTTGTGGTTTACTTCAACGTAACCATCAACTGATCACCGAATAAATGAGTTTCTTGTCATCAGCCGCAGTTTCGGGCGGCGCGCTTCGGCGTGCCGCTCGGTCTGCTTTAAAGCGGTTGGGCGCAAGCCCAGCCCGCTTTATTGTGGGCGCCCCGCGCGTCCACAATAAAGCGCTTGCCTGCCTATTGCTCGCAACCTACTCGGCTACTTGGGCCGCTACGCCACCGAACACCGTCATCACCAACAGTGTCACGGTGAATTATGTTTATGGCGGCAACACACTTTCTGCCTCGGCCAGCGCGAATTTAACTACCGAAGCGCGCACCCCAGCTACAGTGGACTTCCTGCGTTATACATCAGCCGGCAGTGCCACTATGGGAACTGTGCAGGCGATCGGCACAACCGAGTGCTCTACCAATGGCTCACAGTCCGGACCATTCACCTCTGTTGCACAACCCACCCCAGTAGGCGGCGATCCATTAGCCGTGCCGGGTAACTATCCATTAGCTTCAACACAAAATTACGGTGGCGGTGATCCTTTATTTGTCAAAATTACCGACTACGATCAGAACATTGACCCGAATGTGGCTGAGACCATTATCGTGGTCATCACATCGGATACGGGCGACAAAGAAACTTTACGCATCACCGAAACCGGCCCATCGACCGGCGTATTCATCGGTTATTTGCCGACTACGCGCACGCCGAGCCCAGTTAACAATTGCCAGATTTCAGTCAGCAGCAAAAGCCGCTTATCGGCCAGCTATCTCGATATCAAAGGTGGCGAACCGGTTGTAGCCGACGCGGCGCTGGTCGATCCATACGGCGTCGTTTTCGATTCTTCCACCGGCAATCCGGTCAACGGCGCCAATGTCACCATTATTGATGTCGCTACTGGCTTACCGGCTAAAGTATTCTGCCCAGACGCGTTAACCACTTACCCAAGCAGCATGGTCACTGGCGTGTCGTTTAATGCGTGCGGCGGCGTCATTGATCTGCCCGCCGGTAACTTCCAATTTCCGTTACTCGCTGCGGGCACTTATCGCCTGCAAGTCACCCCTCCATCAGGCTATAACTTTGCCTCGACCGTCGCTACGGACAAATTACAAGCCCTGGCGGGCGCGCCTTTCACCCTTATCCTGGGTTCACGCGGCGAAAATTTCTTCATCAGTGCTGGCCCTGCTGTCATCATCGACGTGCCGCTTGACCCTATCGCCGCGCAACTGCAAATCACCAAGTCAGTGAGCAAATCAGTTGTCGCAGTCGGCGAATTTGTGCCTTATACCTTGAGTATCCGCAACGAAGCGGGCCGACAGCCCGCGCGTAATGTCCGCATTGAAGACAAATTGCCTGCGGGCTTCCGCTATCGGGCTGGCTCGGTTCGTTTGGACGACAAAGTCGTCGCCGACCCTGGCATCTCTGCCGATGGTCGCACACTCACATTTAACCTTGGCGACATTGCTGCCAATGCCACGGTCACAGTGAAATATGCCGCAGAAGTCAGCGTCGAAGCACGTCCGGGCAAAGCGGAAAATATTGCCAGCGCAGTCGGTGGCGTAGCGTCGAACACCGCGCGTGCCAGCGTGATGGTGCAAGACGACTTGATGCGCACCCGCGCGATTTTGATGGGTCGCGTCATCATCGGTTCGTGCGACGAAACCGTCGCTAACGATAAAGACGGCTTAGTCGGCGCGCGCATTCTGCTCGAAGACGGTACCTATATTTTGACCGACAAAGAAGGCCGCTGGCATGCCGACAATATCCGCGCTGGCACGCACGTGGTGCAGCTCGACTTGGAATCTTTGCCGCAAGATTACGAAGTCATGGCGTGCGAAAAAAATGCCCGCTTTGCTGGTCGCGCCTACTCGCAGTTTGTGAATCTGCAACCCGGCAGCTTGTGGCGCGCAGACTTCCATGTGCAGAAAAAAGCCATCGTTGCCGCCAAAGTAGATCAACAACTCAGCGCCACGCGTGAAGACAATCGCGTAGCGGTGAACCTGATTATTCTGGGCAGCGGCGATGTCAACAGCGTGGCGGCGACCATGATCGCACCGGGTAAATTGGCAGCAAACAGCGCGCAATTGAATGGCAAGCCAGTAGAACTCGAGGACATGGACGGTATGCTGGTGCTGCGCTTGCCCGTACGCAAAGGTAAATGGATAGACAAACTTAATTTCGTCATGGAATTAGGCGATAGCAAAACCGAGAAAGTCGCCTCGATGTTGCGGTTCGTGCCGCCCGAGCAGCAAGGCGTGAATCTACCCAAGGCCGAAGTCACGCTGGTTAATAGCAAAACCGTCTCCACGTTAACTTCCGCCCCCATTCCCGCCTCTACGATGAAGCGTGAAACCATCGGAGAAGCGCCAAAGATTCCCGCTAGCGATGATCGTGCACGGCTGGTTGAGCGATTGCCTTTCGATGCCGAGTGGCTGGCGCAAGCCGCGCCCGGCGTGGAGTGGCTGCACCCGCAAGTAAAATTCCAGCCTGCTCTGCCTGCGATCAAAGTCGCTATCAAACACGCGCCTGAACAAAGCGTCATATTGAAAGTAAACGGCGAAGTAATCGATGCGCTGAAGTTCGACGGCGCAACACATAATGCGGCTCGCACAGTCAGCTTGTCCACCTGGCGCGGCGTGCCTATCGTCGAAGGCGACAACCGCTTCGAGATGATCGTGCATGACAAGGATGGCCGTGAGGTGCTGAAACAAGAACGCACTATTCATTATTCCTACGGCCCGGACAAAGTAGTTTTTGTGCCCGAACTTTCACGTCTGGTTGCAGACGGAAAAACACGCCCTGTCATCGCGCTGCGTTTCCTCGACAAACAAGGTTTCCCGGTGCGTCGCGGTGTTAACGGTGAATTCCAAATTAATGGCGCCTACGCTTCAGCCAACCAAATCGAAGCCATCCAGCGCGACCCACTGGCAGGCAAAATCGGTAACGTGCCGCGTTACGAAATCGGCCAGGATGGTTTGGCGCTGGTGGAGTTGACCCCGACCACGCAATCGGGCGAAGCCATCATGAATTTCACTTTCGGTGAACAGCGTGCGCAGGAATTGCGCGTGTGGCTCGAAGCCGGTCAACGTGACTGGGTATTAGTCG
>JAYVJD010000123.1:0-4544 GCA_043769625.1 Pseudomonadota bacterium
AACAAGCCGGCTTGCGGATATTGGGGCGCGCCGAACGGGCAGGCATAGAAGCAGTAACCGCAGCCGATGCACAAGTCTTTGTCGTGCAGCACGACGCCCTGCTCGGTTTTGTAAAAACAATCGACTGGGCACACCGCCATGCAGGGCGCGTCGGAGCAGTGCATACACGCGACGGAAATCGAACGCTCGCCGGGTACGCCGTCATTGATGGTGACCACGCGGCGGCGGTTCACGCCCCATGGCACTTCATGCTCCTGCTTACACGCGGTCACACATCCGTTACATTCGATACAGCGTTCTGCATCGCAGAGAAATTTCATTCTGGCCATTTTGATCTCCTCGTTTTCTTTTATGCTGCTTTGCTAACTTGGCAAAGGGTGGTTTTAGCTTCCTGCATCATGGTGACTGAATCGTAACCATAGGTAGTCGCGGTGTTGACTGCCTCACCACGCACGATAGGCGCTGTACCCTCAGGATAATATTCTTTCATGTCCTTACCTTCCATCCAGCCGGAGAAGTGGAACGGCATGAACACCAGACCCGGCGAGACGCGATCAGTTACTTGCGCTTTCACTTTCAACTGCGCACCGGTCGGCGAATTCAAATGAATGTATTCGTTGTCACGGATGCCGCGATCGTTGGCATCTTTCGGATTGATTTCGCAGAAGCATTCCTGCTGCAATTCCGCCAGCCACGGATTGGAACGCGTTTCTTCGCCGCCGCCTTCGTATTCGACCAAACGACCGGAGGTGAGCACCAGCGGGAATTTTTTCGAATAGTCTTCTTTGTTCTGAATAGTCTTGAACAAAGTGGTGAGACGCCAGAAAGCTTTTTTGTCGTCGTGCGTCGGATACTTGGCGACCAGATCCGGACGCGCGCTATACAAAGGTTCGCGATGGGTTGGTACTGGGTCAGGGAAGTTCCACACCACGGCGCGCGCTTTGGCGTTACCGAACGGATGGCAGCCATGTTTCATCGCGACGCGGATAATGCCGCCGGAGGAGTCGGTCTTCCAGTTTTTGCCTTCGGCTTTTTTCTTTTCTTCTTCGCTCAGGTCATCCCACCAGCCGAGTTTTTTCAGCAACACATAATCAAACTCCGGGTAACCGGTGGTCAACTCTGCGCCCTTGGAATGCGAGCCGTCTTCCGCCAGCAAATTGACACCCTCTTTCTCCACGCCGAAGTTGGCGCGGAAGTTACCGCCGCCTTCCATGACGTGTTTGGACGTGTCGTACAAGTTAGGCGAACCGGGATGCTTGAGTTCCGGCGTGCCGTAGCAAGGCCAGGGCAAACCGTAGTAATCGCCGTCGAGCACATAGCCGGTTTCTTTATCGATACCGCCTTTGGCGCGCAGGGTTTTTACGTCGAACACATGCTGGTTACGCATATGCGCTTTGAGGCGCTCAGGCGATTGGCCGGTGTAACCGATGGTCCATGCGCCGCGATTGATTTCGCGCAGGATGGATTCTGGCTCTGGCTCTTTCCATTTACGACCGGCGCGTTCCACGTCGATCATTTTGTAGTTCTTCGACAACTCGGTACCGAAGCCCATCTTCTCGGCGAAGGCGTGCATCAAGGTGTGATCAGGCATCGAATCGAACATCGGCTCAATGACTTTTTCGCGCCATTGCAGCGAGCGATTCGAGGCGGTGGCGGAACCAGATGTTTCCAACTGCGTGGCGGCAGGCAACAAATACACGCCGTCTTTACGCACGCTGGCGGCCATCATGGCGGTAGCGGATGGGTACGGATCGATAATCACCAGCGTATCGAGCTTCTCCATCGCCTTGACCATTTCTTTGCCGCGCGTTTGGCTGTTCGGTGCATGGCCCCAGAAAATCATCGCACGGATATTGCTGTCTTGGTCAATGGTGGCGTTGTCGTCCATCACGCCGTCGATCCAGCGCGACACGGTGATGCCGGATTTTTCCATCATGCCTTGCGAGGCGTACTGCTTTTTAATCCATTCGTAATCGACACCCCACACTGCGGCCCAATGTTTCCATGCGCCAGCGGCGATGCCGTAGTAACCGGGCAATGAGTCAGGGTTCGGACCGACGTCGGTCGCGCCTTGCACGTTATCGTGGCCACGGAAAATGTTGGTGCCACCGCCGGACACGCCGACGTTGCCCAGTGCCAATTGCAAGATGCACGATGCGCGCACGATAGCATTACCGGTGGTGTGATGCGTTTGTCCCATGCACCATACGATGGTGCTAGGTTTGTTTTTCGCCATGGTCTCGGCAACTTTTAATACTTCCGCTTCTGGCACGCCGCAGACTTCTTCGACTTTTTCCGGCGTCCATTTCGTCATGATTTCGTCGCGCACTTTTTCCATGCCGTACACGCGGTCATTGATGTATTGCTTGTCTTCCCAGCCGTTTTTGAAGATGTGATACACCACGCCGAACAGGAAGGCGATGTCGGAACCGGAACGCAAGCGCACATATTGATCGGCTTTGGCGGCAGTACGCGTGAAGCGTGGATCGACCACGATCATCTTCGCGCCCTTCTCTTTCGCGTGCAGCGCGTGCAACATGGAAACCGGATGCGCCTCTGCCGCGTTGGAGCCGATATACATCATCGCCTTGGCGTTTTGCATATCGTTGTAGGAGTTGGTCATCGCGCCGTACCCCCAAGTATTCGCCACGCCCGCGACCGTGGTCGAGTGGCAGATACGCGCTTGATGGTCGCAGTTGTTGGTGCCGAAGAACGATACAAACTTGCGCATCAAATACGCTTGCTCATTGTTGTGTTTGGAAGAACCAACCCAATACACCGAATCAGGGCCGCTTTCTTTTTTCAGCGCCATCAGCTTGTCGCCGACTTCGTTGATCGCTTGGTCCCAAGTAATCTTGGTCCATTTACCCGCCACCAGTTTCATCGGCGTCTTGAGGCGGCGTGAATCGTGGTGCATACCGTGTTCGCGGATCGAAGCGCCTTTGGCGCAATGGGCGCCGAGGTTAAGCGGCGAATCAAACGCTGGCTCTTGACGCGTCCACACGCCGTTTTCAACCACGGCGTTGACGGTGCAGCCGACAGAACAGTGGGTACAAATAGTTTTCTTGATTTGCACATCGCCGGCGGCTTTTTTCTCATCGGCCGCTTGCGCCTTGCCGACAAAAGAGAATGGCAACTGGCTGGCAAATGCGCCGACGCCAATACCCAAGCCGGAACGCTTGAGGAAAGTGCGGCGGTCAACGCTGGAGAAACTCGCGCCAGTGAAACTCATTTGGCCCGAAGCGCCGCGCATCAAGCGGTTGGCGCTGCCTTTTGTGCTGCTGGATTTTTTTGTGAGCAACATGATTATCTCCTCGCTTAAATGCGGGTGGTGCGGTAATAGTGCTGGTTGTGTTCGCTGAGTGTGTAGCCCGTGGTTTTCTGATCGGTGGCTTTTTGCTCGGCGGTTTTCGCTTCGGGAATTCCCTTGCCGGCGGTCATCGCTACAGCGGCAACACCTGCGCTACCTGCGCCCAAAGCGAAAAGGAAATTACGCCGTGTGGTACTAGGTTTGTTTGCATTCATGATTAAACTCCTGTGAAAAACAAATTACGCTAAGTATTTGTTTCTATTGAATTATTTTAATTACACATTAACTGCCAAGTTCAAATGATTCTGCTTCTGCTGCAAAAAACGCCAAGCCAAATTGTGCCACGCGCTTATAAAAATTTGCCGTTTTGGACGACTCGACTGCAGTAAAAAACTTACCCTGCCATGATGCTACAAAATTACGAAAAAAGCTCTCTTGCACCGCAACATTTGCAGCGGAAATTTCAGCATCGCCGACCGCCAGAAAACGCATCACATCCAACACCGCCGCGATGTGATCTTCCGCTTGGCTTGAGCCCGGATGCGCGGACAAACCTAGCTTGATCAACTCACCGCGTAGTGCGGCGAGAAATTGCGTGCCCTCGACATACTGGACGTAATGCGTGCCGTAAGGGGAAATCTCTGACGCACCGACGCCGACGAATAATGTCTGGTGCTCGTCCTGCGCCGCCTCAGCCTTGATCGCGACGGCGGCTTGCTGCAATTTATTCCACGCAAGCGCCAATGGCGCGTCAAAGTCCGCGCCGATCATTTCATCTGCGCCCGCGATGGCCTGCAATAATTTTTCATCCGGGCCGTCGGCGAGCAGGCGCGCGAGCAGCGCATACCACCCTGCACGGGCCTGATCTTCCGGGGTAATTTCTATAGCTTCGCTCATGATTTTTTCGGTATGTCGTGAATACTGGCTTCGTTCTTATTTTTCATCATGTCGATCACACGGCAATCGGCGCACATTTTCAAACGATTCAGCGCGCCCACGCCGCCGAACATGGAATGGCCGGTGAGTTTACCGACCATATTGTCGATAACCTGACGCGTGGCGAAGGGTTTATTGCAAGAGATGCAATGAAACGGCTCGGCTTCGTTCAGCACTTGCTCTTGCTTGAATTGCGCGGTGAGCAACAGGCGCGGCACCAGCGTGATGGCTTTTTCAGGGCAAGTCGTTTCGCACAAGCCGCATTGCACGCAATTGCGCTCGATGAAACGCAGCTTGG
>JAYVJD010000124.1:0-4519 GCA_043769625.1 Pseudomonadota bacterium
TAAATAACAATGGCTGCGTCTTGAAGTTGACTTCTGCGCACGGCAGCGCGTTGTTAACGGCAGACATTGAACATTTGGCCGAGGAAGAATTATTGCAACGCGAAGCCGATCTGAAGGCCGACCTAGTGGTCGCGCCGCACCACGGCAGCAAGACTTCATCGACACAGGAATTCATCGAGGCGATTGGTGCAGACCAAGTCATCTTCACCGTCGGCTACCGTAATCGCTTCGGGCATCCGAAAGAAGAAGTGGTGCAACGCTATGTGGATTTGCACACCGATATTTATCGCAGTGACCAACACGGCGCGGTGCTGGTCAAATTTGATGGCAGTAAAAAAATGAATATCACGACGTGGCGACAGCATGACCGTCGTTACTGGCGCGAGTAAGCGCGGCGCGGCGGTTATAATAGCCGCATTCAAATTGTAAAATCATCATGACGGTTTCTCCACCTACGCCACATACGATACCCGAGCTTGGGCCTTTGCTTGCTCGTTGCGACAGCCCAGAGTGGGAGAAGGTCGCGCAAGCGGCACGTCAACTTTGTGACGATATAGCGGCAACACGCGTTGAACAATCAGGCGCGCTGGGCGCGGCCAATATTTTGCTCGACTATGGTATGGATGCGGCAACCGTGTGCGCGGTGTTATTGCACGCGTTACCTAAACCGGACAGCGCTTCGATCGCGACGCAATACGGCGACGACGTGGCCATGCTCGTCCAAGCCGTGTTGAAAACGCGCGAAGTCAGCGAAATGCAATTTGAAACGGAAGCGGGCAGGCACGCGGATCGGGGCGAAGCCGCGCGCCTCGAAGGTCTGCGCAAAATGTTGCTCGCTATGGCGGACGACGTACGTGCCGTGCTGATTCTGTTGGCGATTCAATTACAGTTGATGCGCGATTTGGCAGGCAAAATCCCCAGCGAACAACACAGCTGCGCGCGGCAAACCTTGGATTTATTTGCACCGCTGGCCAATCGGCTGGGCATCTGGCAAGTGAAATGGGAGCTGGAAGATTTGTCGTTTCGCTATCTTGAGCCTGCGCTGTATCAAAAAATCATCAACATGCTCGACGAGAAACGCGAAGAGCGTGAACAGCATATCGATGCCGTCGTGCGTATTTTGCAGCGCGAGTTGAATGGCGAAAAAATCAGTGCGCAAGTCAGCGGCCGGCCGAAACATATTTACAGCATTTACAAAAAAATGCAGCGCAAAGGCTTGGCCTTCGGCGACTTGTACGACATCCGCGCGGTGCGCGTGCTCGTGGACAACGTCAAAGATTGCTACGCGGTGCTGGGCATCGCACATAATTTATGGGAACCGGTGTCGGGTGAATTCGACGACTACATCGCGCACCCTAAAGGCAACAATTACCGCTCGCTGCATACCGCAGTGGTGGCCGAAGGCAAAACTTTGGAAGTACAAATTCGCACTGCGGACATGCACCGCGAATCCGAGTTGGGCCTAGCCGCGCATTGGCGCTATAAGGAAAGCGGCGCATCGAAATTATCAGAGACAAAAAAATTCGACGACAAAATTGTCTGGTTGCGTCAGTTGCTCGATTGGCGCAAAGATGTCGGCGACGCGACGACGCAAAAAAATGTATTTGATGACACGGTGTATGTGTTGTCGCCGCAAGGCCGCATCGTCGATTTACCCAAAGGCGCGACGCCGCTGGATTTTGCTTATTCGATTCATACCGATCTGGGTCATCGTTGTCGTGGTGCAAAAATTGATGGTGTCATGGTGCCGCTCACCACGTCTCTGGCCAACGGGCAACGCGTAGAAATTATCACGACAAAAACAGGTGGGCCGAGTCGCGATTGGCTATTGCCGTCGAGCGGCTATTTGCACAGCACGCGTGCGCTGGCGAAAGTGCGCTTATGGTTTAAGCAACAATATTTCGACCAGGACGTGGCGCAAGGTCGCACGATTTTTGAAAAAGAAATGCATCGTGTCGGCGTGCAAGACGCGAATTTGGAAAAACTTGCCCTGCATTTCCATCACAAAATAACCGATGAATTTTTGTCCGCCGTTGGGCGCGGCGAAATTACGCCGGGTCAAATCGATACGCAATTGCGCGCAGAGATTGCACCGATCGCGCCGACGGAAATCATTCCGGCCACACGCAGCGGCAAAGCGCAATCGCAGACCGGCGGCGTATTGGTGCTCGGTGTGAACAACATCGCGACGCTATTCGCCAAATGCTGTAAACCCGCGCCGCCGGAAACTATCGTCGGCTTTGTCACCAAAGGTCGCGGCGTCACCGTGCATCGAGATGATTGCCGCAGCATTAAAAATCTCAAAGCCGAGCAACGTGGAAGATTGATGCCCGCCGATTGGGGCAACATCGGCAAAGGTGTATTCGCCGTGGATATCGAAATCGATGCGCAAGAACGCGCCAATTTATTGCGCGACATTACGGAAATGTTATCGCGCGAAAAAATTATCGTCGTCGCAGTGGCCACTTTTGCTAAAGCAGGGCAATTGCGTTTACGCTTAACCGTCGAAATTTTGAATCTCGCGCAGTTGACCAATGTGATGAAAATTATTCAAACCATGCCCGGCGTGGCGCAAGCAAGAAGAAGATAAATTGTGAATATAATCAATAACATAGGTGTTTTCGATTCTGGTGTCGGCGGGCTCAGTGTATTGAAGGCGATACGCACCTTATTGCCGCATGAAAACTTGGTTTATGTCGCCGATTCTGCGCACGTTCCCTACGGGAATAAAACAGCAGAATTCATTCAGCAGCGTTCCATTGCGCTGACCAAATTTTTGTTAGAGCAACATCACGCCAAAGCCATCGTCGTCGCCTGCAACACCGCCACCGCAGCTGCAGTCAGTTTGCTGCGCGAAAAATTTTCTGTGCCAATCATTGGCATGGAACCCGCAGTGAAGCCGGCTGTGGCCGCCAGCAAAAATAAAATCATCGGCGTTCTTGCGACTGAAGGCACGTTGAAAAGCGCGCAGTTCGCGGCGTTGCTTGAACGCTTCGCCACCAATGTCACCGTCATCACTCAACCTTGTCACGGCCTGGTAGAAAAAGTAGAGCAGGGTGATCTGACATCTGCCGCCACGCGCGAGTTGGTCGCGCGCTACGCACTGCCATTAGTCGAGCGCGGCGCAGATACGCTCATACTCGGCTGCACGCACTACCCGTTTTTGCGCGAACTCATCGCCGATGTCGTCGGTAAAAATATAACTTTGATCGATACCGGCGAAGCCGTTGCGCGGCGATTACAAAACGCACTCGCCGAAAAATTTTTGCTAAATCCAATCAAAGAAAATGAACGCTGCAGCGCGCAATTTTTTTCTACTGGCGATCAGCATGAAGCTTCGCGTGTGATGTCTCAGTTGTGGGGAGGTATTATCAATACTAAGCACCTTTAATCATAAAAATTTCATTTCATTTCCAACCAGAACCTATACTTTTGACCTGACCTGCTCCCTTGAAATAGTACGATAACGATGTAGCGTTTGCTTTAATGCAGCATCGATTGTGCGCTGCAAAAATTTGTACGCTGTCGTTCCGCTATGGCACGCCATTTCGCGCTCAATGAAACAGATTGCTCAAAGATGCAGCAATTTTGGCGGCTCGCTCCCCTTGACGAGATTGGCGCGATACATGCTTCTTATTGCTTCGCGGCTACGTGCGGTTTACTGCCCGTGGCTGTAAAAATCGGGTTTTCAAGGCAACACCCCGGTAGCAAGGTAGTGATCAGCTTATTAATTCAAACAATTGATTTATAACAAATGGAGGAATAAAAATGCCAATTCTTATCGCACTCGCAGTTTCCATAGGCGTACTCGCTGTTGTCGCAACCTGGTTATTTTTCGGTCCATTGGCCACGATGCAAGTGCAAATCTGGCAGGCGTTTATTGCCTGGGCCTGTTTTTATCACTGTGGAGGAAAAATTCCCGGCCTTAAAAACACCATCATCTGCATGGTTTTCGGCGCGATTGTCGGCGCGTTATCGGTGTTCCTGGCGGGGCAGTTGGGTGCATTGGGTCAGCTAGCCGCCCCAGTTGCGGTAGGTATTGGTGCCGCCGCTATCGTATTAGCCGCGCATTCGTCACTGTTGAGCGTGATTCCTGCCGGCGTATACGGTTTTGCCAGCATCGCCGGTTTTATTTTGCTCAAGGGCTTGGTGGCAACACCATTCGACGCACTGGTGCCAACGATACTCTCTATCATTATCGGCGCGATCTTCGGCTGGCTGTCTGAAACCATCGGCGGTAAAATGGCCAAGACTTGATTGGGCTTTGATCCGTTTATAATAGCGATAAGTTCTTTAATAAAAACAAATCGGGGGGGGTGGACAGTGTCCACACCCCCTTTATTTTTATAGCTAGGAAGCTTTAATAAAACAAAAAGGCTGCATGACGCGGCTTTTTGTTTAGCAGAAAAAAATCAAGCTTTGGCAATAGATTTGCCGTCTTCCTCTGAGATGTAACCTAGTATCGCGCCATAAGCCAGCGACACGAGCAGCATGACGATGCTGGCATCCAGTTTGACGC
>JAYVJD010000125.1:0-4499 GCA_043769625.1 Pseudomonadota bacterium
CCGCACCATCATCCAGAATGTCGGTGAGTACAGGGATATCATCAAATTGGTTGTCGTCGTGCACCGTGCCGCCGCGCGTTTTATTCATCAATGCTTCCAGCTTGTGCATCAGCGTGTCGTCTTGGCTCATGGTCTAATTCGCTTTTTTCGACAAGTCATGCGAGGTAATGCTGTAGCCGCGATCTTTATAAAACTTGTAGCGGGCGCGGGCCGCTGCGACATCGGCTGCATCGGTACTGACAATTTCGATCACGCGTTGATAACGGCTGAAAAAAGCTTGTACGTCTTCATGCAAGTTGAGCAACACATCGTCAAACGCCAGCCTGCTCGCGTCCCTGGAAATGACAATCGGTGTCTCGCCTGCGAGTGGGTCTGCCACATCGCAATGGGGCAAAAAACCGAGCGCCGGAATCGTCCACAGCAAGCGATCTATTTTTGCTGCAGCCGATTCGTCTTCTACAAACACCAGCATTTTGCGCTTTGAGCGCAATACTTTGTGGCTGATCTCACACGCCGTATGAAATTTATTTTCCACATGCGTGTAAAACAGAATCTCCGTCACGCTTACTTTTCCGCTTGATTAATCAGGTAGCGCGTAAGCAAGGGAACCGGTCGTCCGGTGCCGCCTTTTTGCGCGCCGGATTTCCAGGCGGTGCCGGCGATATCCAGATGCGCCCAATTCATTTTTTTGGTATAGCGTGCGAGGAAACAAGCGGCCGTAATGCTGCCGCCCGCGCGACCGGCAATATTCGCCATGTCGGCAAAATTACTGCGCAGGCCGTCCTGATATTCATCCCACAATGGCATATGCCAAGCGCGGTCTTGCGAATATTCACCCGCTGCCAACAGCTCGCGCGCGAGGCTGTCTTGGTTCGCATATAAGCCGCTTGCCACATGGCCTAAGGCTATCACGCAGGCGCCGGTTAGGGTCGCGATATCGACGATGGTCGCCGGCTCATAACGTTCGGCATAAGTCAGCGCGTCACACAAAATCAAACGACCTTCCGCGTCGGTGTTGAGAATTTCGATTGTCTGACCGGACATGCTGGTGACGACATCGCCGGGGCGTGTGGCCAAGCCGTCTGGCATGTTTTCGCACGTCGGAATAATGCCGACGACGTTAATCGGCAATTTCAATTCAGCGACGGCTTGCATCGTGCCGAACACGCTCGCCGCGCCGCACATATCGTATTTCATTTCGTCCATCTCGGCGCCGGGCTTGAGTGATATACCGCCGGTGTCGAAGGTGATGCCTTTGCCGACCAACACGTGCGGCTTATCTTTTTTACCACCGCCGTTATATTCCATGCAAATCAGTTTCGGCGGCTGGCGGCTACCTAGGGTAACGGCGAGGAAGGAGCCCATGCCGAGCTTTTCCATTTCAGCTTGTTCAAGAATTTTTACTTTCAGGCCATGTGCTTTGCCTAATTTTTTTCCTTGCTCGGCAAGGTAAGTCGGGGTGCAAATATTCGGCGGCAGATTGCCGAGGTCTTTGGCGAGATTCATGCCGCGTGCAATCGCGAGGCCTTGTGCAATCGCGAGTTCGCCCGCGCGCAATTCGGTGCGGCTCGTAACCTCTATAGTTAATTTATGCAATGGGCGACGTACTTCTTCGCTTTTGCTCTTCATTTGGTCAAAACGGTACACCGCTTCCATCGCCATCACGACGGCTTGTTCCACTTTCCACGCAGAGTCGCGTTTCGGTACCGGTAGCTCGCTTAAGTAGAGTGACGCTTCGAGCGAGCCAGTTTCGTTCAGGGTTTTGACGGCGGCGCTAATCGCGGTGCGGTATTGCTGGTCATGAAAATCGCGTTTGCGGCCCAAACCGACCAACAGCACGCGGTCACATTGCAAACCGGGGACTTTGTGCAAAATCAAGGTGCTGCCAAGCTTGCCTTCCATATCGCCGCGACGGATGATGTCAGCGATATAGCCCTTGGAGGCTTTATCCAGGGCTTCCCCGGAATCAGACAGCCCACGTGGCAGAAATACGCCCACAACGACACAGGCGCCATGTTGTTTCTCTGGATGACCGCTTTTTATGCTAAATTCCATGTCTCAATTCCCTTAATAATCGCAGCGAAATCTGCAATGCATCGATTATCACCATTTTGCACCGCAAAAGTCAAAAACCCGTAATGTCTATTTGATTGTGCCCTGACATGATTTTTACCCGTTCCCTCATGCGTGAATTCACTTCCCTGGCCTTCGCGGTCGCGGTGGTGCTGCTGACGATTGCGACGACGGCCGTGCTGATTAAATTGTTGGCAGAAGCAGCGTCGGGCCTGCTCACGCCTGATTCGGTGATCGCCTTTCTCGGCTTTTCCGTACTCAATTATTTACCGCTGGTGTTATCGATGACGGTGTATTTTGCCGTGTTAATGACGCTGATCCGCTGTTATCGCGATAGCGAAATGGCTGTGTGGGCCAGCGCCGGCTTGGGGCTGCGCGCTTGGCTAAAGCCGGTTTTATATTTCGCCTTGCCGGTCGCGTTGCTGGTGGCCGCGCTGAGTTTTTATCTCGCGCCGTGGGCGCAGCGCATGAGCGCCGACTATCAACGTAAACTCGATACCCGCGACGACGTGTCGGTCATTTCGCCCGGCATATTTTTCGAATCTCGCCATGCCGACCGAGTGATTTTTGTGGACAAATTATCTGCCGATTCTTCTGCCGTCAATAATGTATTTACCCAAAGCCTGCAAAACCAAAAGCTTGGCATCGTCGTAGCCCAGCAAGGCACGCAACGCAGCGATAAGGACGGCCAGCGTTTTCTCGTCTTGACCAATGGCCGCCGCTACGAGGGCACGCCGGGCAAAGCGGATTACAAAGTCATCGATTTCGGCAGCTACAGCATGCGCATCGAACCGCGCATCCTGGCGCCGTATATTCCGCCGGCCAAAGCCTTGCCGACGGAAAGCTTGCTGCAAAATCTCACACCAGAAAATGCCAGCGAATTGCATTGGCGCATCAGCCTGCCGATGAGCGTGCTGTTACTGGCTTGCGCAGCGATCCCGCTCAGTTATACCAATCCGCGCAGCGGCAAATCGTGGAACCTGATCATCGCCTTGTTAGTATTTTTTATTTACTATAATTTTATTAATATTTTTCAAGCGTGGACCTTGCAAGAAAAAATACCCGGCATGGTCGGCATCTGGCCGGTCCATATCGTGATGCTCATGGTCGTGCTCGGCATGTTCGCCTGGCGCAGCCGCGAATCGATGATGCAACTATTTCGCCGCCCGTCACTTGCGCCGGCCTAGCGATTTAATTGCCTTAGAGGGGCGGCTGGTTTATCATGTGCGACCTTTAGAGACGCTAGCCGTGTCTAAAATTGCACGCCGCCAAGCGCTGTAGAAGCAAATACGGAGAGGTGGATGAGTGGTTTAAGTCGCACGCCTGGAAAGCGTGTGTAGGTTCATAGCCTACCGCGGGTTCGAATCCCGCCTTCTCCGCCACACAAATAAAAGACGCCCCACTCGGGGCGTTTTTTATTTGTGTGGCGAAGTAGGTGTGTGGACGAACTCGCTCCGGCTTCGACTAAGCTAGCAAGCTCGCTTGGACGAGAGTGCGCCTAAGCGCACGGCCGGTCTCTCGCTCGACAGAGCGAAAGATGTCTGGCTCGCAATAAAGCGAGACAGACACAATCCCGCCTTCTCCGCCATAAATAAAGACGCCCCCTTGAGGGGCGTTTTTATTTATGGCGAAGCAGGTGTGTGGACGAACTCGCTCCGGGTTCGACTAAGCGAGCACGGTTCGCTTGGAAGTTTGTGCGTCTAAGCGAAACAGTCTTTTACTGCATGCAGCGAAAGATGGCTGGCTCGCCTTAAGGCGAGCCAGCCATCATCCCGCCGTTTCCGCGACAAACAAAGCTCGATTTGGCGTGTTAGTGTGGAAATATGAATAGAAACAAATTGTTTTTGAAGCTGAAGATATTTCCTCATCTTGAATAGCTACTATTTTGAACTATACCTAACATAGATCAAATAAATACGGCTGGCTCAAAGCAGGGAGGGAAAATGGACGCAACGCTTGACGCAGAAGTTAACGGGCCAACTGGCGCGCTGCAGACACCTGAAGACGTGCCGAATGCGGAGACCAAAGCCGATCTCGGTATTTTATTAGTGCATGGCATAGGTGAACAAGCGCAGGGTGAAACGCTGTTGCAGTTTGCCGAGCCGATTATCGAGTGGATAAGAATTTGGCTGCGTCAGGATTTATCGCATAAAAAAGCTTCAAAAGGCACGCTTTTCATCTCGCAGCCATTTAGCGCCCAATTAAAACCACCACTACTCGAAACGGGCACGCCTGCCCATACTCGCGCCGTGATCGGCACGCTGGATAAAAAAGGCGACGGTCAAGCCGAGGAATGGTTGTTTGCGGAAGCCTGGTGGGGACATCAAGTCTATCCACCGGCCATTGCCGGTTTCACCGTTTGGCTACTCACGCGCGGCCCTTGGATAATGTTATTTCATTTCTACCAGGGTTGGATATTCGTTAAA
>JAYVJD010000126.1:0-4494 GCA_043769625.1 Pseudomonadota bacterium
GCGATAAAACGCATGAAGTGAGCGACAGAATGCAAAAACAACCGATAAAGCGTAATGCAAACAGCTTAAGCGCAAATTAGGGCAGCGAAGAAGCGCCAAAGTTCAAACTATAATAATTATATATTATTTAATATAATCATATAGTTATATAAGTGTCGCGTTTGAAAAAAATGGCCCAATTCGGACAAAGAAATACAACCAGCGAAAAGGAATTTTATCCCGCGTTTAGCAGTCGGTTCGCTTGAATGCGGTGAAGGCTTGCGGTTGCAAATTGACTTCGGTACAACGTCGATACTGAGTTTATTTCAACCGATTATCCAAACGTTGTTTGAGGAATACCAGCAGCGCCTGATTGCGCGAAAAACCAATGCGGTCCGGCGCAGCGACGGCGGTAATGCGATTGCCGTATTTCGTCACCGGTTCCCAATCGGAAAGAATCTGCACCAGCTTCCCAGCGGCCAACGCCTGCTCGACCACATAAAACGGTAATTGCGCGATGCCCATTCCGGCTACGGCCGCATCGGCAATCGCTTCAGGATTATTCGCCCGATAGCGGCCGTGTACACGCACGGTCACGGTTTTTTCGCCGCAGACAAATTGCCATGAGTCGTCCGCCACTACGCGCCAATAATTCATGCATGGATGTTTTTCCAGATCGGCCGGTTTTTTCGGCTCCCCCGCCGCCGCCAGATAAGACGGTGCCGCGCACACCACCCAATCGAGACGCGCGACCGGTATCGACACCAAGTCGAGCGCGGGCGAAGCCGTCATGCGCAAGGCAAAGTCGATACTCTCATACGCAATGTCCATGATGCGGTCCTGCAGCAGCAACTCAATTTCAATCGCTGGATGCAACTGCAGAAATTCCGGCAACAGTTTCGCCAACACTTTTTGTCCCCAGGAAATCGGCGCGGTGAGGCGTATCAACCCCGACGGCGCAGAGCGCAAAGTCTGCAAACCTTCGTGTGCCAGATTGACTGCGGCCAGCGCTTTGCGCGCGTATTCGACATAAATTTCGCCAGCGGGCGTGAGCGCGATTTTACGGCTGCTGCGCGTCAGCAGAGTTGCCTTGATTGTTTCTTCCAGTTGGACGACGCGCTTACTAATCACGCCCTTGCTCACGCCTAGCTCAGTCGCGGCCGCGCTCACGCTCAGGTGATCGACGACTTTGATAAAGGCTTCCAACATGTCGAGGGAAATATTCATGGTTTCCGCATTGAGAACGGTTAGTTTTCATTTTATCGGCTGCACTAGACAGCATCATATATTAAGCTGACACAGGGAAAAATAATCGGTTATTGCCCTGCACAAAATCCCTGTCAATTCACCGCCGGGCCCAACTACACAAGACAGATGCCATGAGGAGATAAGATGAAAATTTACGCAGATCCCATCACAGTGAATTGCAGAAAAGTGTTGGCCGGGTTACAACTGATGGGCGTGGAGTATGAGCGCGTTCATGTCGATTATTTCAGCGCCGAGCAAAAATCGCCGAACTATCTGGCGATTAACCCGAATGCGACCGTGCCGTCGATGGCCGATGGCGACTTTGTGCTGTGGGAGTCGAATGCCATTTTGCAATACGCCGCCGACAAATATGCCAAGCATGCGTTTTATCCGGCTGACCTGAAAACCCGTGCCGATATTAATCGATGGATGCTCTGGGAATCGTCCAGCTGGTTTCCGAGTTGCTACGTCTATTTGGTCGAGCATTGCGTCAAGCCTCTGCTCAACCAGACCACCGACAACGGCACCTTAGCCGCGCAGGACGAGAATTTTCATAAGCTGGCCGCCATTCTTGATGCGCGTTTGGCGAAAACCCCGTGGCTGACCGGCTCGAATCCGACGATTGCGGATATCGCCGTCGCTGCGCCGATGCATCTGCATCGCTTCCAAAAACTGCCGCTCGATGCCCACCCGAATTTGAAACGCTGGATGACGGAAAAAGTGGAAAAACTACCAGCGTGGGAAAATACTTTTGTTGGCGAAGGATTTACGCTCAACAAAGTTGCCGCTTAATTGTTTGGAATCAATACCGGGACGGCTCGCTGCCCCGGTTTTTCAGAGAGTGACTATGGATTCGTTAGCTTACGTAAAAGCCCCAATGAACTACACGCTCGATAACGGCATCCCGCCGGATTACTATTTTTACGAGCCTGATCCCTCGGTCGTAGTGAATCCGCCGGGCACCGACGCGCACGAAATGAAAATTTTCGACGGCTGGCCGAAAGTGGATCAGTTCTCTCTCGATCGTGAAGGCTTTGAACTCAAACCGTTTACCGCGCCATTCGATCGCTACGACGATGACAGTGTGGTTAAAGATATTTTTTATAAACAAGTGGTCGAATTCGTCAAACAAAATACCGGTGCCAAGCGCGTCGAAGTATTTGATCACACTATCCGCAAACGTCTGCCGGCTGATTTGAGTGCACAGACGACTGTGCAGCGGCCCGCCGTGTTGCTGGCACATAGCGATTACACCGTGAAGTCCGGGCCGCAACGCGTGCGCGATATCGTGCCGGATGACGCGGAAGAATTATTGAAACGCCGCGTGGCTTTTTACAATGTGTGGAAACCGCTCTACCGCACAGTAGAGGAATTGCCTCTGGCAATGTGCGATGTCACATCGGCTTCGGATCAAGATTTGTTGATCATGGAACTCAAATACCGCGAGCGCACCGGCGAAATCTACGTCATGCGCCATTCGCCCTCGCACCGTTGGTACTACTTCCCCCGAATGGAACCGACGCAGGCGCTATTGCTCAAGACCTATGACTCTGAAACCGATGGTCGCGCGCGCTTCATGGGACACAGCGCTTTCGAAGACCCGAACACACCGCCCAACGCACAAAAACGCGAAAGCATCGAAGTGCGCACCATGGCGTTTTTTTGAGTAACTTGAATTCCTGATTCAATTTTCTGACCCCTCCATTCCGTGACACATTTGCCGCCTGATTTATTGCTGGCGGATGTCTGCAATTGAGAATGTGTGCACTTGGTAAAAACCGGCCCATACCAGACATACCACGATCTTCCCGAAAGCGGTCACTTAGCGATATATATGACTGTACATCCCGAAAGCTAGACTAGAATCCGAGCTTGGCCACTTTGATTTATTGATTCGAAGCAGGTGAAGCTACGATGCAATCGGCCAACGTGCTGAGAGAAAGCCATAGTCATTTCCGTTCTCGGGGTACTTATGCTTAGAGACGCGATTACCCTGATTTCCGCCCAATACCAACAGGTCGCCGCCGATCTTTTCTACAAAAAAACCTACGTGGCCTTTGCTGCCCTTAGTCTTGAGTTCGATAGACGGCCAGTCGATCTCATTGGAGTTCTCATCTACCCCGGGCCTTCTCCAAAACACTATGATTGCGCCAGGCCTGATGTCGGCGTTAGTGCCCCAATGGTTCCATGAACGAGCAGAAGGGTCAATTTGCGGCTGCGTCGAGTATCCGAGAGGCTCGATACACCAATTAGCGAAACAGGAGCACCAGGCAGGAGCGTCTCCCGCTTTAGTACTTGGGACAACTGAGCGCTGATACTCTACGATACGGGGGTTATCGTCGTTACCCGGTGTTTCCGCTACGCCAAATTCTCCGGCTGCACGTTTGACCCAAGGATAACTTGTATACATAGTTAAGGGTAGCAAGTAGTCGTTGTGCATCCACCCTATTTGGTGAGCAAATTTTACTTGTAGCCACTGTTTGTCAGGGGTGGCGGACAATTCGGTGACGATGGCAAATTTAGGGGCAACGGCCTTAATAAGCGAGGTCGGTTCCGAGCTAGAGCTTTCACGGAGATTCAAGGATGAAACTAAAACTATGTGTTGTGTCATTTCATTCCCCTAAAAAATTAGTTACGATTTATTCGAGAAAATTTCAATAGACTGGGCGTTGGCAATGTGACAGCCGGCGATTTTGCCTGCCTCTTTCTCTTTAATGAGAGCCGCAACGGTGATGAATTACTCTTGCGCTATTATGGATTCAAAGTGGCTCTGCACCCGAGGGATGTTTGATCAATGCTTGTTACCGGCCCACTCTCTTTTGTTCGCATTTCGCCTCATAAAAAGGGTACAGCTCTATGCCAACACCAAAGGAGTTTCGTGGCTGTGTGTAGTTCGAGAGTGTTTGCATCGGCCCGTTATGGTAGCGCACATATATAGGCAGGCTTTTTGAAAACAAATAGCTAACATTCCAAGAATCCGTCTTTAATCCCCTGGCGCCAATGGTCCAGTCAACATTCAGTTCGCTGCATCCAAGATCCCACGCGCCCGCAAGCCCTAGCAACTCATAATCGACGATTTTGGTATTCGTATTAGCTAATGGGCCCCAGGTAATATTGCTGGCGTGGGAGACATACCACTTAAGTTTCGCCCACAGGTCAAGCTGGTCGTTGACCTCGAAACGCATTTCGGTCGAAACGTAGTTTGCGCCGCGGCTAATTCCATCAAAGTACTTATGGTCGTTAAGACCGTACGCTAGTTGGGCTCGG
>JAYVJD010000127.1:0-4473 GCA_043769625.1 Pseudomonadota bacterium
CAGAAAGTTCGTATGGAGCAAATCAAGTATCCCATTACCGCGACTGCTAGCAGTATCCCTGTGAGAGTAAAGGCATCTAATTATCCTGAGCCGTTTGCCTCAAAAATGAAGGAGCGAGAAAAGCGCCCACTTGGTGATTTGTTCGGCCTCACTAATTTTGGCATTAACTTGACGCGCTTGGCCCCGCAAGGAAGGTCTGCGTTGCGCCACGCGCATACTAAGCAAGAGGAATTCATTTATATCCTGCAAGGTAATCCTACGTTGCACACTGATGAAGGCCACACTATGCTCTCTCCCGGAATGTGTGCGGGCTTCAAGGCAGGCACGGGTAATGGCCACTGCCTGATAAACGAAACCGAGTCAGAAGTTGTATATCTTGAAGTCGGTGACAGAACTGCTGGCGATGAAGCGAGTTATCCTGATGACGATCTTCAAGCGAAACTGATCAAGAACAGTTGGCAGTTCACACACAAAGACGGTACGCCGTACTAAGTCAACCGCCGCCGCGATGGAAGTAGCGGTCGAAACGATGCATGAAAGCCATGCGTTGCTCATCGCTGAAATGTTCAAATAAAAATCCCACTTGCGTGCGCGGCAAACTCAACAGGCCGGTAATCTTGCGCACACCTTCGACGCCGAGCGTGATGACAACCTGACGTTGTTCAGCAAAAATTTCGACCACGCTGCCTTTCACGCGCGATTCATACGGCACTATCGCAGCGGGCAGCAGACGAAAAAAATCTGCATGGGAAATACTCATGTCTTGCGTGAAATGATTCGCGTCGGTCATAAAAATTTCGTTTCAATCTCACTATATAAATAGCAAAAAAATACCGCTGGTTTCGGTCTGGTTACTTTCCAATCCTGCCAGCGGTATTTACGTAACTATTTGATTAAATTAAATTATTTATCCGCCGGCTATCGGCGGCCAGATAGCCAGTGCATCACCTTCATGCAATTTTTTCTCATGCCACTCAAGCGGATAAATATACACGCCATTCAACAACACCAGATGCACCCACTCCGCCGGCAATTTGTAACGATCGATAATTTGCGCAATCGTGATGTGTTGGTCGATCTCAATCGTCGTTTCATTACGTACAGACGGCTGTGGCAAAAAATCCGTCAACATCGCGTAAAGTTTGAGTTTAATTTTCATACGTTCACAGTTTGGCGGTAGATTGCGCCTGTGCTTGCGCCAGATACGCTTCCATCACGCGTGTTGGGTCTTTCAGGAGTGAGTCTTTCCACGGGCCGAGTTTGGTCTGGCTCTGGATCAAGCCGCGCAATACGCCGACATGCTGGGTAAGACCGACACTGGTGGCGCCGACCAAGACATCATCTTTGAATTCCAGATGCATGTATTTGAAGTTGGCGTTATCTTTTAGTTCCACCGACTGTCCGCCTTCCGCGCCCCACCAGCGTCCGAACGACGATGAAATCAAACCGAGTGTGTCGAGCACGTTAATCGCGAGGCTGCCTTGCGATGTGGTCGGCTTGCCTGCCATGTTGAGCGCAGCGATGCGCGCTTGATCGGCAGCGTTGGGTTGAATCGCGTTGACCAGCGTTTTGTCAGTGGAGAAATCTTTTGCTTCAGCGACGTCGCCGGCGGCGTAAATATCCGCGACGTTGGTTTGCATATTATTATTCACCAAAACGCCCGCCGCCATTTTCACGTCAGTGCCTTGTAAAAACGCGGTGTTAGGTTTGACGCCGGTCGCGCTGATGATGAGATCTGCCGCAATTTTGTCGCCGGTGCTGAGGTTCGCTACTAACGCGCCGTCTGCGCCTTTTTCAATCGAGTTTACTTTCGCGCCAGTGTGGACTGCGACGCCTTTTTTCTCGCACCATTGTTTAATCATATTACCGGCGCCTTCCGTCATCATGCGCGGCACCATGCGATCGCCCATTTCGACCACGGTGAGTTTCACGCCGCGCGCGGCAAGCGATTCCATAATGATGCAGCCGATAAAGCCCGCGCCCATTTGCAATACGCGTGCGCCGGGTTTGGCAACTGCCATAATTTTGCGTGCATCAGCCAGCGTCCAGCATGGATGAATGCCGGGTAAGTCGATGCCGGGAATCGGCGGCGCGACGGGATGTGAGCCGGAGGCGATGAGCAATTTATCGTAGCTATGCGATGCGCCGGATTCCAGCGTGACTTTTTTCGCGGCGGTATCGACCTTGCTCACTTTACCCACGACGTTGTCGATGTTGTGTTGGGCGAAATGATTCAGGCCTTTGCGCAAATGCGTGCCTTCTTCTTTTATATTACCGATAAGCAAATAAGGTATCGCCATGCGCGAGTAGGGCGGCTCGGCTTCGCTGCCGATCATGGTGATCTTGCCCGCGGGGTCGGCTTTGCGTAGCGTTTCCGCGGCGATGACGCCGGTAGGGCCGTTACCAATAATGACGTAGTTCATGAATGTCTCCTCAATATATTGTTATGCGTGCATTGTATCGAATTTCATAAAACAACAGGGGCGGTGATAAGCCGCCCCTGTCGAGATTTGAAGCTTCCGCATTGTCGTTGCGGTTACATCAGAGAGTTACAGGCCGAGACGCTGCTTGGTCGCTGCAGTGAGCGTGCCTTCTGGCGTCCAACCGCGTACTGCATAGTATTGCGGCAACATCTTGCTGAGTTCAGCCACTTTGCCTTTAGAGCCACCGGTTTTGCAAGCCTCGGTGAGCAAACGTTTAGGCAAATTGTCGTCCTTGGCGGTGAAGCCCGCTGCGTTGTTGAATTCGCGCTCCATATTCCAGATGCGCTCGCCAATCACGTTCAGCTTATCCATCGACCATTCACCGGCGACGCCAGCCTGCAATTGTGGTTGCAGGTCAGCCAAGGTCCACGCGAAGGTGGTGAATACGCAGATACCCGCTGAGTCAAACACGGCAGTAGCGTCCTGGAAAGCTTTGACTAATTCAGCCTTGCCTTCGGTCGCCAATGGATCGGTTTTGACTGGGATGCCCAATACTTCGGAGGCAATGGTGTAGCCGCGCAGATGGCAAGCGCCACGATTGGATGTCGCGTAGGCTAATCCAATACCTTGAATCGCGCGTCCGTCGTAAGCCGGGAATTCCTGGCCTTTGACTGACATCGACAACTCAGGATGGCCGTACTTCTCGCACAAACGCTTGGAGCCGAGGCCGATGATTTTGCCGAAGCCTTCGTTGGCGGCGGTCATTTCAACAAACTTGACCAGCGCTTCAGCGGAACCGAATGGGGCTTTGACGCCCATTTCAGCTTCGGTAATCACGCCCATTTCATACAGCTCCATCACCGCGCCAACGGTTGCGCCGAAAGAGATAGGGTCGAAGCCGTCTTCGTTACAAATAAAGTTCGCGTAGGTCAGCGCTTCCAAGTCGTCCACGCCGTTTGCGCAACCCAAGGCCCATGCTGCTTCATACTCCAAGCCGCCGGAAGCGCCCCAGTATTTCGGGCTGTTCTTCACCGAGAAGTGATTCTCGTCGATTTTGGAGATACGACCGCAGGCGATGGTGCAACCGAAGCAAGCTTGGTTGGTGATCAGGTTTGATTTGCCGTCGGTAGGACGCTTTTCGATCATGGCTTCTGCCGAGATTTTCGAGCCGCCTTCAAACTGATTGTCGCGGTGATTGCGTGTAGGCGATGCGCCCATTTCGTTAATCACGTTCATCAACACTTGCGTACCGAACTTAGGCAAGCCTTGGCCGGTTACTGCGTTGTCGGCCAATACTTTTTTCGCGGCGAAAGACGCGGCCATGAAGGCTTTGCCGTCTTTGACTGCGACGCCTTGGGTGCCGCGTACGCAAACCGCTTTCAGGTTTTTCGAGCCCATCACAGTGCCGACACCTGAGCGTCCGGCGGCGCGATGCAAGTCATTGACCACAGCGGCGTAAAGAACGCCGGTTTCACCGGCACGGCCGATCGACGACACGCGCATTTGCGGGTCTTGGTGTTTCGACTTGAGCATGCCTTCGGTGTCCCAGGTGGATTTTCCCCACAGCCAGGCCGCGTCGAGCAATTCAGCTTTTTCGTTTTGAATGTTCAGATAAACCGGCTTGGCCGATTTGCCTTCAATAATGATCATGTCCCAGCCGGCAAACTTCAATTCCGCGCCAAAATAACCGCCGGAGTTGGAGCACGCTATTGCGCCAGTCAATGGGCCTTTGGTGATGATCGAATAGCGACCGCCAGTGGAAGCCATGGTGCCGGTCAGAGGGCCGGTTGCCATAATCAATTTATTTTCGGGTGAAAGCGGATCCACTTTGGGATTCACTTCGTTGACAAAATACTTGGTTGCGAGACCGCGCTGACCGAGATATTGATCAGCCCACTGCATATTCAACGGTTCAGAAGTGCAATTGCCCGCCGTCAGGTTTACGCGTAAAACTTTTTTGGTCCATGCCATGATATTTTCTCCTGTAAAGGTTCAGATTACGCGCGAACCGCAGTATCGAGTTTTTGCGCCCATTGACGCATTTTGTCGA
>JAYVJD010000128.1:0-4446 GCA_043769625.1 Pseudomonadota bacterium
GTGCGGTAAAACCTGTCTATGCCTCGCCTGCGCTACTTGTCATCGAGGAACCTGCACCTCCCGCAATAGCGCCAGTGAGCACAACACTAACAGACGAGCGCATTCGTGCCATCGCGCGTGAAATCCAGGAGCACGTCATGCGCAATCTCGACCCACAATTGACCGGGCCGATTCAAGAAAAGTTGCTCGCCAAAATCGACACGTTCGTCGGCGAAGCTGTGCGTACAGCGCTAGCCGAATTGAAACAGGAAATCGCCGACAGCGTCACCTCAGCCGTCACCGACGCACTCACCGCAGAAGCCGCGTCTTCCGTCCCGCCCCCCTCAAAACGCAGCGAGTAATCCGCTATAATCAGTCTTTAGTTTTAACCCACCGGCAACATTCAGCCGACAGCAAAAGAAAACATCATGGAATTGGCAAAAAGTTACGAGCCTCACGCGATTGAGGCCCATTGGTATCCCTTGTGGGAATCGCACGGTTATTTTAAGGCGGGCGACACGCCGGGTAAGCCCGCGTATTGCATCATGCTGCCGCCGCCGAATGTGACCGGCACGCTGCACATGGGCCACGCCTTCCAGCACACACTGATGGACGCCCTCACCCGCTACCACCGCATGAGCGGGGACAATACGTTGTGGCAACCCGGCACCGACCACGCGGGCATCGCCACGCAAATCGTAGTCGAACGCCAGCTCGACGCGCAAAAAATTTCGCGTCACGATTTAGGCCGCAAAAAATTCCTCGAAAAAGTATGGGAATGGAAAGCCGAATCCGGCGCGACCATCACGCGCCAAATGCGCCGCCTCGGCACCTCGCCCGATTGGTCGCGCGAAAAATTCACCATGGACGAAGGCTTGTCCAAAACCGTGACCGATGTGTTTGTGAAACTGCATGAACAAGGTTTGATTTATCGCGGCAAGCGCTTAGTGAATTGGGATCCTGTGCTCGGCACGGCAGTGTCCGACCTCGAGGTGACGCAAGACGAGGAAGATGGCTTTCTCTGGCACATTAAATATCCGTTGGTTGAGAAAGATACCAAGACTGACTTGACGCATTTAACCGTCGCCACCACTCGACCGGAAACCATGCTCGGCGACGTCGCCGTGATGGTGCATCCGGAAGACGAACGCTATCAACATTTGATTGGCAAAAAAGTAAAACTGCCGCTTTGTGATCGTGAGATTCCCATCATCGCCGATGATTATGTGGATAGAGAATTCGGCACGGGCTGTGTGAAGGTGACGCCTGCGCATGACTTGAACGACTACGGCGTCGGACAACGGCATAGCTTGCCGTTGATTACCATTCTGACGCTCGATGCAAAAGTAAATGACCATGCCCCGGCGAAATATCGTGGCCTCGACCGCTTCGACGCTCGCAAACAAATCGTCGCCGATCTCGACGCGCAAGGCTTACTGGAAAAAACTGAAAAACATAAACTCAAAGTGCCACGCGGTGATCGTACCGGCGTGGTCATCGAGCCGATGCTCACCGACCAGTGGTTTGTCACAATGGATGGCCTCGCCAAACGCGGCCTCGATGTGGTGGCGAAAGGCGAAATCAAATTCGTGCCGGAAAACTGGGCGACAACTTACAACCAATGGCTGAACAATATTCAGGATTGGTGTATCTCGCGCCAACTGTGGTGGGGGCATCAAATCCCAGCGTGGTACACCGATAACGGAAAAATTTATGTCGCGCGCGATGAAGCCGGCGCGCGCGCGCATGCAGAAAAAGATGGCTACAAAGGCAATTTGAAACGTGACGATGACGTGCTCGACACCTGGTTTTCATCCGCCTTGTGGCCTTTCTCCACGCTCGATTGGCCTAAAGAAAACTTCAATTTAAACAATTACTTACCAACGTCCGTGTTGATGACGGGATTCGATATTATTTTCTTCTGGGTGGCGCGTATGGTCATGATGACCTTGCACTTCACCGACAAAGTGCCGTTCAAAGAAGTGTATGTCACCGGCCTCATCCGCGATGCGGAAGGCCAGAAGATGAGCAAATCGAAGGGCAACGTGCTCGACCCGATTGATCTCATCGACGGTATCGACCTCGACGCGCTGGTGCAGAAGCGCACGCAAGGTTTGATGAACCCGAAGCAAGCCGACAGCATCACCAAAAAAACCCGCACGCAATTTCCGGCGGGCATTCCGGCTTTCGGCACCGATGCCTTGCGCTTCACTTTCGCCAGTCTCGCCTCGCACGGGCGCGATATTAAATTCGATATGCAACGCTGCGAAGGCTATCGCAACTTCTGCAACAAGCTATGGAACGCCACACGCTTTGTGTTGATGAACACCGAAGGCAAAGATTGCGGCCAGGATGAAACTTTGCCGCGCACGCCCTCCTACGCCGACCGCTGGATGGTGAGCAAACTGCAACGCGCTGAACAAGACGTGGCGAAAAATTTTAATGAATACCGCTTCGACCTGGCGGCGCGCACGCTGTACGAATTGGTGTGGGACGAATATTGCGATTGGTATCTCGAACTCGCTAAAGTGCAAATGGCCAATGGCAGCGAAGCCGAGCAACGCGCAACGCGTTATACCTTGGTGCGCGTACTGGAAACCATCTTGCGCCTCGCGCACCCTGTGATCCCCTACATAACGGAAGAGCTGTGGCAAAAAATCGCGCCGCTCGCGGGCAAAACCGGCAACAGCATCATGCTGCAGCCCTTCCCTGTGGCGCAGCTAGAAAACATTGATGCGATAGCTGAAGAACGCATCACGCAATTAAAAGAATTGGTGAATGCCTGCCGCAACTTGCGCGGCGAAATGAATTTGTCGCCATCGACCAAAGTGCCGCTATTTGCTACTGGCGATGCCGTCACCTTGACGAATTTCTTGCCTTACATTGAATCGCTGGCAAAACTCAGCGGCAGCAATATCGTCGATGAGCTACCCAACGACGATGCACCCGTCGCTATCGCGGGTAATTTCAAACTCATGCTGAAAGTAGAAATCGACAAAGCTGCCGAACGCGAACGCCTGCAAAAAGAAATCGCACGCCTTGATATTCAAATTACCCAAGCGCAAAGCAAACTCGGGAACGCAGGTTTCGTCGATCGCGCGCCGCCCGCTGTGGTGGCGCAGGAAAAAGAACGACTGGAAAATTTTATTTCAACAGTAGAGAAACTGCTTATTCAAATCGGTAAATTAGCCTAACGACTAAAGGGATGATATGAACATTGATGATTATCGCGTGCAGCCCGGCAGTAAAGTAAAACTATCCCAAATTAACCCAGGTGATAAAAACGCCCGCAGCGGCAGCAAGAAAAAAGATGCGGAGTTGCTGGAAAAGTTGGGGCATGAGCTCGATGCGCTACAAGACTTGCTCTGCGCCGAGCAAAAACGCAAAGTCATTTTAGTCTTGCAAGGCATGGATACCAGCGGCAAAGATGGCACCATCCGCAAGGTATTCGAGCACGTCGATCCGCAAGGCGTGTATGTCGCCAACTTCAAAGCGCCGACGCCAGATGAACTGGCGCATGATTATTTGTGGCGCGTACACAATGTCGTGCCGGGCAAAGGCGAGATTGCCATCTTCAATCGCAGCCATTATGAAGATGTGTTAATAGTCCGCGTACACAATTGGATTACACCGGAAGAATGCAAACGCCGCTACGAACAAATCAACGCTTTCGAAAAAATGCTGGCCGAAACCGGCACCATCATGCTCAAATGTTTTTTGTATATCTCCAAAGACGAGCAGAAGAAACGTCTGGAACAACGTCTCGCCGACCCAACCAAGCAATGGAAATTTCGTTTAGGTGATTTGGAGGAACGCAAATTATGGCCGGAATATATGCGCGCCTATGAAGCCGCGCTATCAGCCACCAGCACCAACCACGCACCTTGGTATGTCATACCCGCCGACTCCAACACCAACCGCAATATTGTGATTGCCTCCCTCCTAGTGCAAACTTTGCAGGCACAAAAAATGCGCTACCCTAAGTCCAAAGAAAATCTTGAGGGCGTAGTTGTCGAATAACGTCTATAGAAATAATTAAATTGAAAACATGAACTTACTTATTGTTGATGCTGACATTACTTTGCGTGAGTTATATGAATAAGATGCGGCGCCATTATTCCAATTAGCCGACAACAACCGCGCCTATTTGCGCGCGTGGTTGCCTTGGCTGGATCAGAACACGTCGGTTGAGAACACACTCACTTTCATACAACACAATCAACAGCTTTCGAAATCAGGCAACGCTGCTTCGTTCGGCATCTGGTATCGCACCGAGTTGGCAGGCGTGATTAGCTACAACGTGATTGATAAAGCCAATCAATGTGCTGTGATCGGTTATTGGCTGGCAGAAAAATTTCAAGGCCACGGCATCATGACCAAAGCATGCGCGAAATTGGTCGAAGATGCGCTGGTGATGCGCAAGTTAAACCGCTTGGAAATTTTCTGCGCAGTGGAAAACAAAAAAAG